>VXPE01000003.1 GCA_009839745.1 Candidatus Poribacteria bacterium | reverse complement strand
TGACGTTGCCACTTATGGAAGTATTCATGCACCTGCCACATATCGTCAAGCAGATTGCCAAGACGGATACAATTCGATTGATCATAAAACCGATATTTGTAGGTTTTCATGGTCTATCACACATCACACCTTTATCCCCTGCAAAGTAGGACGGCAGACACATTGTCAAGCGACAATGCTTTGCATGTCTGCCAGTGTGATGGTATTAATTATACCACAATTTTAGACCAAAGTCAAATGTTTTTAAGGAACGTTTGGGTCTAATTCACAAGGGCGGATTTTCATCCCAAGCCTAAAGGCATGGGAAACCTTCAATCCGTCAATTCCCGTAAAGATAGGCAGTGTTGAAGGGCATCGCGTTCTGCGTCGGTGTCGTCTACCCCCCCCTCCTATCTATATTTATGTTAAGTGGTTCTGCCTGAAGAGCATCCCGTTCAACATTGGTGTCCGATACCTGTGCCTCGTGCATCATCAAATCGAGTGATAGTGCCTTAAGTCTTTCGTTCACACTGCTTTTCGTGACACTCCCCTTGTCGTTGAGGGCATCAACAAGCAATCCGTCCTTGCCGGTGTGTTCCTCGATGTATTCCTCTAACGTACTCACAGCAGCGGCTTGCTTTGCCTCCAGCATCTCAATAGCGTCTTGTTGATCGGCGAAATAACGCGCAACGATCAATGCGGGTGGAATCAGGTCCATCTTGTATCTGTTCTTTTTGATGACAAGGTCGGGTGTCTCCTTCATCTGTCTATCCTGAATGACCTCGCGCGGTTTTGCGGCTTCGATCCATCCGTCCGCAGCGATGAGATAAACATCGTCCTGCATCACCTCGTCCCAATAGTCCATCAGTTCCTGATACACATCATAAGGGTCGAGCAGCGGCAGCTCTGTGAACCGATCCAATAGGTCTTCCGATAGCGTTTGAACGATTTCTCTCGGAGACGCGTCAATTTCAATATTCATCAGGAGCCGTTCATGTGTCTCACGCCACACCTGAAAGATAGCATTGACCTGCTCTTGGTAAGCGTTGAATTCGGGATGCGTGAGGATAGTCGTTTTTATCTGTTGTGTTTCTACGATCGGATCGCTGTATCCCGGTCTACCGTTGGACCTGAACAGAGCGTTGCGGAGTGTCGGAAAGACTGTCCAGTAGTTATCCAGAGCATCGATATCGGTATCGGGAATACCGCCGTTGAGGTGTGCACCGAGATCGTGGAGGTCTTCGGGTTCACTGGCATCGATGTAGCGCGGGATGTTGAGGTTATAGTCGTTGGCAGGGTCAGCAATTTCAGAGAATGGGACTATGCGCGAGTAACGCGGTAATTCCTCTTGTGCATTGAACACAGAGACGATTTTATGAATGTCCTGGGCACGGAGTCGGTTTTTGTTGCCATCCTTGAGGAAGCCTTTGCTGGCATCAATCATGAAGATCCCGCTCCGGACGTAAGCACTCTCTTTGTCAATCACGAGGATGCAGGCGGGGATTCCAGTGCCGTAGAACAGGTTCGCGGGTAGACCGATGATGCCCTTGATATAACGGCGTCGGATAATCTCTTTGCGAATGTCTGCCTCTCTGTTACCGCGGAATAGCACGCCATGGGGCAATATAATCGCGCCTTTGCCTCTGCTTTTGAGGGACATAATGAAGTGAAGCAGGAAGGCGTAATCGCCATTTTTCGCGGGCGGAACCCCGTATTCAAAACGGTTGTAAACGTCATTTTCAGGGGTGAGTCCGTTGGTCCACGCTTTGTCCGAGAAAGGTGGATTGGCAACAGCGAAATCGAAGGTTCTGAGCCTATCACTATCTGTGAAATCGGGGGCGGCGAGTGTGTTCCCGTGCCGTAAATCAGCCGTGGCGTTGTCATGGAGAATCATGTTCATACACGCCAGTGCGTAGGTCGCGTTGTCCTTTTCCTGTCCATAAATACTCAACCCACGGGGTGCGGCATCGGCAGCCCGCAGCAGTAGCGAACCCGAGCCACAAGCCGGATCATAAATCGTTTCATCCTGCTGGGTGTCGGGACCGATACCGATCACCTGTGCCATGATGCGGGAGACCTCAGCCGGTGGATAGAACTGTCCTTTGCTCTTACCGGATTCGGTAGCAAAGTGCTGCATGAGATATTCATACGCATCGCCTAAGAGGTCGTCGCCTTCTACTCGGTTCGCTCGGAAATCGAGGCTCTCGAAGATGGCGACGAGTTTTGAGAGCCGATCCTGCATCTCTTTGCCTCTACCGAGTTTACTGTCGTCGTTGAAATCCGCCTGATCGATGATGCCTTTGAGGTCGTTCTCCTCGGCGAGTCTTCCGATGATTTTGTTAATTTTATCTCCGATCTCTTTGTCGCCTTTGAGATCAACCATATCGGCGAATCCGCCACCTTCAGGGACGAAGATGAGTGAGTCAGGGTCGCTGTCGGCTTTGTCGGAGACGTATTTCATGAAGAGGAGTGTCAGGATGTAGTCTTTGTATTGGGAGGCATCCATCCCGCCGCGGAGTTCGTCGCAACTTTGCCAGAGCGAGGCGTAGAGTTGTGATTTCTTTATCGCCATATCTGAATCCTTTCTCTCACAGATCAGCAAGCCAGACTTCACCTCGATTTTGCTTCGACATCTACCGCCTCCATTTTGTCATGTTCAACGAAAAGGGCATCCCCAATTTCCGTGAGTGCTTCATCTGTTGAATCCATTTGTGCCAGCGGTACAATTGACAGCTGATACCCGAGTGTGGTGAGGATACTTGTAAACATATCAAACCGAGGCGCAACCTCACCCGAGAGAATCTCCGATAACTCTTCTGGGATAATTCCCATTCGCTTGGCAAGTGTAGGAACCCCGCCCTGGGCTTCCACAACGTTCCGTAATCCGATTAAAAAGAACGGTAAGTCACCGTCAACTTGATACTCCTCCAAAGACACGTTAAGATAGGATCTCGCCTTTTCTGGATTGGTAAGACGTTCTATTAGATACTCGTGCCAATCTCCCATTTCTCTCATAGATGTGTCTCCTTATATTCTTGCCAATATCTTTTCGCACGCTCAATGTCCCGGGCTTGCGATGACTTATCACCGACATAAAGCAAAAGGACAGTTGTGTTATTGACTTCACCAAAATAGATACGATAGCCTGGACCGAAGTCTAAGATCAGTTCAAACACACCGTTCCCAACAGATTTGTGCTCGCCAAAATTACCGCGCGTGAGTCGGTCAAGTCGTCTTTCAATTCTACTTTGTGTGCTGGAATCGTGAATTGATTCAAGCCATTCGGTGAAAGAGGCTCTTCCGTTTTGATCCCGATAATATTGTACTCTTCGCGGATGAGCGTCACGCATTTCTAAGTTCTGACCTATTGCAATCTACCAATCCTCGTCAAAGAACGGGGTGCTTGGGTAGCTATAGACACCGCCTTCATAGTTGCGGAGTTGGATTTCGTCGTCGTCAAAGGCAACAACTGGGTTCGGAATCAACGCAATTTTCCCGCCGCCACCGGGGGCATCCACAACGTAATGCGGCACACCCAACCCAGAGATATGCCCACGCAACGCCGCAACGATGTCTAAGCCTGCCTGCACGGCTGTCCGGAAATGGTCAGTCCCGACGACAAGATCCGCTTGATAGATATAGTAGGGCTTAACTCGGATACGCAACAATCCTTTCATCAGTTCCACCATCACATCCGGATCGTCGTTCACACCTTTCAGGAGCACCGTCTGGTTCCCGAGCGGTATACCCGCATCGGCTAACATGCCGCATGCCTTCTCGGTTTCCGGTGTAATCTCGCGAGGATGGTTGAAATGGGTGTTAATATAGAACGGGTGATGCCGTTTCAAGATCGCACACAACTCCGGTGTGATACGTTGCGGCAGCGTTACGGGGACACGCGAACCGATCCGAATGATTTCCAGATGTTTAATCGCTCGGAGTCCCCCGACGATCATGTCAATCTTTTTGTCCGTCAACATGAGCGGGTCGCCACCAGAGATGATGACATCACGGATCTCTGGATGCGCCTGAATATAAGCAAGACCCTTCTCAACGTTATCTTCGGAAATGGAGTGTGGGTCCCCGACTTTCCGTTTCCGAGTGCAGAAACGGCAATAGATAGGACACATGTAATTGACATAGAAAAGTGCCCGATCGGGGTATCGATGTGTTACGTTTGGCACTTCGCTATCGTCTTCTTCGTGCAGTGGGTCCTCTACCCCGGTACTTATCAATTCTCTTGGGTCAGGAACGACCTGTTTCCAAATCGGATCACCCGGTTCTTCTATGAGACTCAGGTAATAAGGATTGATACGGATCGGGAACTCTTTGTGAATCCGCTGCATCTCCTCTAAGTCAACGTCAAATGCAGCCGCGAGTTTTTCTGGAGTGTTGACAGTGTCTCTGACGAGTCGTTTCCATTCTTCCATATAGTATTCCGTCCTTTCCGAATGCATGCTACGGTGCGACTGTGTAGTTTTCGATCGTCACGCTGTTCATGACATCCCGTTCACGGAGAGCGTCTACCACATCTATGCCTTCAATAACTTTCCCAAACGTGGTGTAGCTGCCGTTTAGATGTGTATAAGGTGTTGGATCTGAGTTGATGCAGATATAAAATTGGCTTCCCGCTGAGTCAGGGTTCTGTGTCCGTGCCATCGCAACAACACCCTTTTCATGAGTCGGCATCTTGTCGCGAAGTTCTGGATCTTGGAACTCACCCCGGATTGTCCATCCAGGTCCACCTCTACCTGTGCCCTCTGGATCCCCGCCTTGGATAACAAAACCCGGGACGTATCGATGGAAGATCACACCATTGTAGTATCCTGCTTCGATCAATCTCGCAAAATTCTCTACTGTGGTCGGAGCCGCTTCTGGGTAAAGTTCAATAATGATGTTTCCTTTTTCGGTTTCAATCGTTACATAAGGCAGTTGATTATTATTGCATGAAATAACTGCCGCGAAAAACGCGCCTAATAGACTAAATCGCATAATTTGAGTGTGAAAATTTCAGTGTTTTCACGAATTCCTTTTAGAGTTTTATCAAAGATTTCCGACGGGCGTCTGCCTGATAGATAGGTTGAGCAGAAACCACGCACTCGTCGAAAGTTGGTATACATTATACACGGATTCGCGCGTGAAGTCAAGCAGAATTTTAAAGCAGAGCCATTCAATTCTCCGCGAAATTCCCCAAATTTCATAAGGATTCTGGAGCGCAACGACTTAAAAATCCGCGTAATCCGTGTAATCCGCGATTCAGACAATTTAACAATTGAATGCCCCTGAATTTTACAGGTGTTCACCTTGACACTGCCCGTCAGAACATGGTATTCTATTATGGTGAATTATACGACTTGTGCTAAATAACTGTTTGTAAAACACAACTTCACAGAAGTGCCATTTTTTTATGTGTTTCTCACGAGTTCTGCCCCTCTTGAGTCCCGTAGGGACGATATGTTTATAGAAAAACGGCATACACCCCCTTTCAGTCCCGTAGGGACGATATGTTTATTTCAGGACTTACGCACTTTTGACTGTCGTCTGTTCTGTGAGATGAGATTTTTCGGAAAACACAGTGTTCAGGTGGAAACCCACACTAAAAGTTTATGCTACAAAAGAGCAGTATGCGTAAGTCCTATATTTCATAAAACTAAACACCTGTGAAAACAGAAGAAACGACATGTTAATTAGCACAAGCCGTAAGTATAAGTTTTCCGACCAATCTAATTGTATCCGTATCGGCAATCTGCTTGACGATATGTGGCAGGTGCATGACTATTTCCATAGATGGCAGGATCAACGCTACAAAGACTTGAACGAACTTCGGTCTCTCAACAAAAGTCTTTCTCGCAAGATTAAAGGTTCTAACGGTTGGCGGCGGTGTGTGAGACAACTCGCACGCCTGTATCGGAAAATCACGAACCAACGCAAAGACTTTCAGTGGAGACCCCTCGCAAGCGACCTTTGTAAGAAGTATGATACAATTGCGATTGAAACCTTGAACCTTGACGGAATGAAACGCCTGTGGGGACGTAAGGTCTCCGATCTTGCATTCTACCAGTTCGTTGAGATATTGAAGTATAAGTGTCAAAAACATAAGCGTCAACTCGTTCAAATCGGTCAGTGGACGGCTACCACAAAACCGTGTAGCGATTGTGGGTTTCACAACGAAACTCTAACGCTCTCTGATAGGCAGTGGACGTGTCCTGAATGTGCCTCACACCACGACTGAGACGTAAACGCTGCGATAAACATTTTGCGGGCAGGGATAGCCGTCACTTGACGATATGCCTGTAGTGTAGGAGACGACAGGGAAACGCCCGCGGGTGGAGACGGAATAAGACGGTGGACTTTTTCAAGGAAACCGCACTGTCTATGAAACCGAGGTTTCCCCACGCTTTAGCGTGTGGGTGCTATCACTGAAAATATCGTTCATGAATTTAAGGCATTGGATCGGGTAAACACAGCCTCCATTGCTGAACTCCAAGCAGTTGATGGCGTTGGGAAAGCACGGGCATCTACAATCAAGAACGCACTCGCCCACATGAAATCTACATCTGTCCAGCCTGAAGTGCTATCTTTGTCTGTGTTTGGGTAGGCGTGTTTCAGGTTTGAGTCTTAAGGGAAGTTCGTCGTCATACGATTTATAGTAAAGTTTAGAATTAAAAAGACATTTTAACGCTCCGACATGCCTGCCTCACCTCGTAGGGGCGAGGTCCCCTCGCCCGCTGTCAAATGTCCCATTAATTATGGGTTTTACTATAAGGAAAAGAAAAACGGTAATTGAACCAGCCACGTAACAAAAATAATTAAAAGGAGTTAGAAAATGAAACGGTTCATCGCTTTAGCACAGAGACGGAATGTAACACCCAGTGGGATTTTGTTCATTGGGATGCTTCTCGTTTCGTTCGGTTTAGTCGGATGTGGCGGAAAACTCGGAAACATAGAACCATCAACAGTGGATACGGCGATCGCCGACGCAGAGACGGCTCTTGCAGCCGCAGTAGACGTTGATGCACCGACCCTCGCGTCGGATTTGTTTGCGGCTGCAGAAACTAACCTCGCGGCTGCAAAAACGGCACGCGACGAGAAAAAGGGCAACGATGCCCTCCGCCTCGCGTATCAAGCGATAGCTGATGCCGCTCTTGCTCGAACGAATTCCATGAATGTCACTAAAAACTCGGAATTGAATGCATCTATACTCCAGAAAGAGACGGAAGCAGAATCACTCCGCGCGACTGTTGACAGTAAAGAAGAAAAACTCGCAGGACTTCACACCGAGATGCAAGACATTCAGAGCGAGCACACGCAATTGAAACAGACCGTTCGTGACCTCCAGAAAGAGAATCGTGAGTTAGGCGATACACGGGCAGCCTATGGTGAACAAGTCGCACAACTCTCTGACACTTTAGAGGAGATTAAGGGGCGTGCTCGAAGGGCGGAAACGAATATCCGTAACTATGGTAGAGAGGTCGCTGAACTCCGTCGGAAACTTGAAGTTGCTGACAGGCGGGTACAAGAGGAAGGATATCAGAAACGGGCAGTTATCGCTGAGATAGATTCCCTTAAGAGACAACTCCGCGAACAGGCGGAAATCTATACCGAGAAACTCGCAGAAGCCAACCAGCAAAATGCGGGTGAAAAGCACGCGGAATATCTCGAACAGAAAGCACAAGAGGCGCGCGCGTATGTTGACAGTCAACCTCCGCTCCATCCTGCCAAGACAGGGCGTGTTTCCCTCTCCGCAGAACAGATTGCAGCCGGTAAGATGGCTCTTGGTAATTGGGAACGCGCATGGCATGCGAACGACCTCAATCGACATCTCGCTTATTATGAACCTAATATTATTGCCGATAAAGTCGTGATTCACGAGAGTAAAGAACATCGAAGTAAAATCGATCTCCAGCAGCTCGAAGCAGATCTTCATCAGATGCGCACCCACACATGGAACAAAGCGAAAGTTGATACCGAAGTCGAGGGAGAAAGCGTTATCGGTATCCAGCGACTGACCCGGTTGGCGATGCCCGCAGCGGACGAGAACGCGACGGAACTCTACAATATCTGGATCCGCGAAATCTGGATGCATCAAGTGGGGAACGACTGGAGAATTCATCACGAAATCTGGCAAGTCTATGAAAACGTACCAAATTTCTAATTTTTCCGGAGGTTAAATTGTGAATAACGCGCAAAATCGGCAAAACACCCAAAAGAAATTCGCTATATCCCGGAACCTAATGTGGGGCGGTGCGATTGCAGCGATCGTCATCGCTTTTGTTCTATTCCTTGTGATCGTCATGAGTTCCAGTGAGACCCCCACAGCCTTTTTAGTGAAATGGAAAAGTGCACTCGAATCTGGCGACCCGCAAAGGTATGAAGCACTCTGGGTGAAAAGTGCACGTCAACGTCCCAATACGGGGTATCAGAGAACCGTGCGGCTCCTGAGGGATAACGTCAATTTTGAAGTTGACCTCGGCAGGGCGAGTCAACCCTATCGGGTCCCTCGCTATACGAACCGCTTCCGGATTGAAGGGATTCCTCTCACGGCTTATTATCCAGGCGAAGCGCAACAACAGTTGCGGAATCTTGTTATTGAAAAAAAAGGTATTGTTCAACAGCGGTGGAAAATCGTCCAAGAGGAGGTCGTCGGTAGTGAATTCGCGCCTACAGTCTCAACCCCTGAGCCTGCGCAAAAACCCGAGATTACCGAACAGTCCAATAGTCCTGTCGTTCCGCTCGTGATAGCTTGGAAAACTGCATTAGAGGTTCAGGATTTAAAGGCGTATACCGACTTATGGGACAAATCCTCTCGGAAGAAACGCTCCTCCAGTTTCGCGCGTGCCAAGGACCTGATGTCCCAAACCCATATCGTCGGTCTCAGTAGAGCCACCTATACTGCTGTTCCGCGCTTCAAAAACCGGCACATCGTTGATAACATCCAGATAACTTTGCAGAATGGTAGCGATATCATTGAGACCCATACCCGCACACTCACAATTGAGAAAAAGGGGTTTTTCAGACGAAAATGGAAAATCCTGAACGATCAAATCAATGTGGTGTCTGATGCCATCGCGCTCGCACCAGAGGTGCCTGCGGTGGATACTGTCTCTGGAAAGGAATCCGGGGGCACTTTTGATGGAAAAGCACCATTGGATACGCACCTCAAAGTGAGGCAAGTGTTAGGAAAATGGCAGGCAGCATGGGAAGAAAAAGACCTGAATACCTACATGGCTATCTATTCGGATCAGGCACAAATTACGCGCGTCAGTGTCAAGGACGGAAGAGAATCTTCGGTGTATCTTACAAAGGGACAACTCCGCTCCAAGATGCAGAGACTCAACACGATATATGCTGATATTCAGGTCTCTATCTCGAATTTACAGGTTAATGGAGATCGGGCAGTGGCAGATGTGAAGTTTCTACAAAAATTCACTGGCACGCCGGCGAGTGGGAGCCGACCCGCGTACTCCGATTACGGCACTAAAAAACTTAATCTCATGGTAGATCCAACCGACGGACACTGGCGCATTTACGCCGAGACGTGGAGTCGATACGAGGACGTACCGGATTTCCCGAAAATGTAACGGAAGGGTTATCGGTCTTCGGTTTTCGGTGAAGAGTCCTTTGTGGCGGTTGTGTTCGTTGGCAACCGCCCAGACGGCCTACTGATAACCGATAACTGATAACTGATAACCATGCCCACCGAGTACCAAACCAAACGCAAAGTTGAATTTGCTGATACCGATATGGCGGGGATCGTCCATTTTACACGATTTTTTGTCTTTATGGAGACGGCGGAACACGAATTTCTCCGGAGTTTAGGGACAAGTGTTGCCACCGAATGGAACGGAGATAAGATCGGATGGCCCCGACTTGCGGCTTCGTGTGAATACTTAAGTCCGCTCCGATTTGAGGATGAGGTGGACATTCGCCTCAGCGTCATCAAAAAGGGGACGAAATCCCTCACCTACCAATTCCATTTTACACATCAAGGAAAAGACATCGCGCGTGGGCAGATAACGGCAGTCTGTTGTATAACGAACCCCGGTGAGAAACTCCGCGCGATTCCTATCCCAGATTTCATCGCTGATCAAATTTTTTATAGTGGATCCGAAAAATAAATGGACACTTTCCGCCCCCGGTAGGTTCGGTTTCCTAACCGAACCGGCACAGGATGTCCTATTAATTCTAAACTTTACTATAATTGTTCCTTGCGGAGAAACAATGTGCGTCTGCTTTATGCAGCGTAACCTAAGGGAGCATAAATAAAATGCTGAAAGTCTCCAATATATCCAAAGCTTATGCGACACTCGAGGTCCTACGCGATATTTCCTTTAGTTTCACGAGTGGCACGTCCGTTGCCATTACGGGACCTTCTGGCTCCGGCAAAAGCACGCTTCTTCACATCATCGGCACCTTAGAAAAACCTTCTATCGGACAGGTCGAGATTAACAACACCGATCCATTTAACCTCTCTGAGCCTGAACTGGCGCGATATCGAAATGTTGTCATCGGATTCGTATTTCAAGAGCATCATCTGCTTCCACAATATTCCGTGCTTGAAAATGTCCTTATACCGACACTCGTCTCCGATCACGGATCTGATGCCACCGAACGGGCATACGAACTCCTCGAACGAGTTGAGCTTTCGCATCGGACAACGCATCGACCCCCTGAGCTTTCGGGCGGAGAACGGCAACGGGTTGCGATCGCTCGCGCACTCATGAATCAACCGGATATTCTTCTCTGTGATGAGCCGACCGGAAATTTGGATACTGCTACTTCAGAGACTATCGCTGATCTGCTTTTTGAACTACACGGCGTGGAGCAGAATATACTCATCGTCGTCACGCACAACCTCGCACTCGTCCCACGTTTTCAACAACACCTGCAGCTTTCAAATGGAAGAATGGTTTAAGAGGTTATCAGTTTTCAGTTAAGCGGGAATGGATGAATGGAAGAAGCGGATGAATGGACTGCAAGGTGGGTGTCCAATTAATTCTAAACTTTACTATAAAGGCTATGCATAGATTCTCTTTAGGGTCTTTCAAATATTTTTGGCGGATACATTTCATCGTCGCACTCTGCACGGCTGTGGCAACCGGTGTCCTTGCAGGGGCATTGATCGTCGGGGATTCCGTCAAAGGAAGTCTGCGTGGCTTAACAAAGGAACGACTCGGCACAATCCAACATGCCCTGCTTGCTGACCGTTTTTTTCCACCAGATGTCCTAAACCGACAGAACACAGTCTCAGCAATCCTGCTGAACGGGACAGTCGTCGCGCCGCAAACGCAGACGCGAGCCTCGAAGGTGAACATCCTCGGTGTTCATGAAAGTTTCTTCACCTTTTGGGAAGGCAGTGCTCCCCCACGCCTGAACAAAACCGCGGCACAAACCTTCAATCCCATTGTCATCAACGAGGCACTCCAGCGCGAGCTGAACGTCAACGTAGGGGATACACTCCTCGTAAATGTCCCGCAAGCCGCTGACATCCATCCAGAATTCCTCCTCGGCGAACGCGATACCTCCGAGGCTATCCAAAGTCTACGCTTGATTGTCAGTGAGATTGTGCCTACTGAGAACGCTGGCAGATTTAGCCTTCGCGCCCATCAAAGTCTGCCGTTGAATGCTTTCATCGCGCTCCCGGTTTTACAAAGGGTGCTTGGACAAGAGGATCGGATAAACGCCCTGTTTACAGCGGAGGCAATTCCGATTTCGTCTGACGATCTCGCAGTGCACATGGACGCACTCGACTTGGAGATTCAAGAACGCGGCACTCACTTTGATCTCCAAAGTCAGCAGTATCTCCTGAAACCGATCTTTTCTGACCTCGCACTCACCATCGCTGCTGAAAACGGCATTCCAACGCTCCCGACACTCACCTATCTCGCGAATACAATCTCTGCTAAGGCGAATACGGTTCCATATTCGACAATTGTCGCACTTCCCGTTGATGATGCGGAGTTTTTTGAACTTCTTAACAAAAATGCTACCGAAGACGAAAACCAAGCCCGTAATGAAATGGAGGGCGACTCGAACACGGGAAACTCTCCACTCCCAAACGCCGTTGTTTCTCCGCAAGGAAAGTTTAAAATAATCCTCAATACATGGGCGGCGACCGACCTTGGCGTAGAAATCGGAGACCAAATCAGCATAACATACTATCGCGTTGGAGCAGGAGAAGAATACATCACAGAAACGGCGTCTTTCCTGTTGCATGGAATTTTGCCAATTGAAGGTATCACCGCCGATAGAGACCTCATCCCAACTTTTCCCGGTATCCATGATACCGCTGATATGTCCGAGTGGGAATCCCCATTCCCGCTCGATTATTCCTTGATTCGCAGTAAAGACGAAGTGTATTGGGATGAATACGGCGCAACACCGAAAGCGTTTATTCCGCTCGAAACCGGTCAGCAACTTTGGAAAAACCGATTCGGCGATCTCACCGCGATTCGGTTCGGTATCGCGCCAAACGCAAGTCTTCAAGCAACACGCACGCTTTTTGAAACCGAATTCCTCAAAAAGATTCAACCCGAAGGGATGGGATTCCGATTCTTGGCGCTTCAAGCTGATGGACTGCAAGCCGCCACCGGCGCAACAGATTTCGGAATGCTCTTTAGCAGTCTGAGTGCCTTTATCATAATTGCTGTCGCCTTGTTGGTGGGGATGCTTTTCCGTATCGGTGTAGAGCAAAGATCGCGTGAAATTGGTATTTTACAAGCCATCGGTTATCCGCTCACTCAGATTCGCCGTCAGTTCCTTTATGAAGGTGTCATTATCGCCGGTATCGGGAGTCTATGCGGGTGTCTGCTCGCGATTGGGTATGCACAATTGATGATATATGGGTTGCAAACGTGGTGGCTACCTGCCATCGGAACCCCGTTTATGGAACTTCACGTCAGTATATGGAGCCTGCTCATTGGCGCGGTTATCTCACTATCTGTTGTGATGCTCTCCATCCGCTTGACTGTTCATAAATTCGGAAGGGCTTCTACCGTTTCGCTCCTCGCAGGTAAAACCGATTTTGTTGATACGACGCTAACACACGAATATAGAGCAAAGAAAATGAGATACCTTCGCTGGTTGGCGGCTGTGATTGGACTCGGCGTAGGTATATGGATAGAGCAGCCTGTGGTGAGCCTACTGTTTGTCGCACTGCTCATTATCGGTATTGGGGCAGAAGCATTCGATAAATGGTTGAAATCTCAGAATATACCGAAACAGTTGAACAGGACCCGATTTGCTATAAGAAACGCAGCTCGACAACCCGGACGGAGCAAGACCTGTGTTACCACCATCAGTATCGCCTGCTGTATCATCGTCGCCGTGGGTGCGAATCGGCACGATGCCCCACCAGAGACAGAATACGCCTTTGTCGCTGAGTCCGCCCTTCCTTTACACCATAACCTAAATACCCCGGACGGTAGGTTTGAACTCGGTTTTTCCGATAAAGCCTCTGGGTTACTAAGTGCATCGGAGGTGATTCCGTTTCGTGTCCTGCCGGGTGAAGATGTCAGTTGCCTGAATCTCTACCAGCCCCAGAAACCGCAAATTCTGGGAGCTTCTGATGCGATGATAGGCAAAGACCCTTGGGTCGGTTTGTATCTGATGTCCACTGAAAGCGGCAAAATTCCTGCGATCGGGGATGAAAAGTCGCTCCGTTGGATCTTGCATCACGACCCGGACGACGATTTCATCGTCCAAGATGAATTTGGCACACCCCTCCATCTCGAACTTGAGACGGTTGTGAACAGTCTCTTCCAAAGCCAGTTGATTATTTCTGAATCCAATTTCACGAAGTATTTCCCCAGCCAAAGCGGATACCAATTTTTTCTCATCAAAACACCGCCTGCTTTGCGGGAGGAGACCGCGCAAGTCTTAGAGAAAACGTTAGGAGACTACGGTTTTGATCTTGCGTCTGCCGCAGCGCGTTTGGCGAGTTATCGAGCGGTTGAAAATACCTATATCTCCACTTTTCAAAGCCTCGGTGGTTTAGGGGTGCTGCTCGGCACCTTCGGGCTGGCACTGGTGCTGTTTAGAAATATCATCGAACGTCGTGGCGAATTGGCGACCCTGCGTGCCTTCGGTTTCGGACGGCGGTTACTCTCGTGGATGCTTTTCCTTGAAAGTAGTTTCCTTCTCGTTAGTGGAATGTTTATCGGGATTGTCGCTGGACTCGCCTCGATTTTCGCTTCGCAGGGACATCTCCCTCCCTTTCCGTGGTTTTCCCTCACAATTACCTTGCTTTTCATCTTCGGTTTTGGTATAATTGCAAATGCCGTTGCGGTTACTGTGGCACTTCGAAGCCCGCTCTTGACAACGCTCAAATCCGATTTTTAATTTTACCTTGCGGAGACGTAAAGGCATAATTATAGTAAAGTCGAAAAATAAGTTGGACTTCTTTAGCACGCAGACGAACAGTCTACGCTACAGTAATGGACTTTACTATAAAAAAGGAAACGTAAGATGCATCCTGTTCCGTTCAAAACGAGGTCTCATATTATATGCGCAATTCTACTCGCCTTTTGCTTCCTGATGCTGATCGGTTGTTCCAGCGATCCCGATCCAAATACGTCAACCGCGTTGAATCACATGGAGCGGGGATGGCGTTCCTATGAATCGCGGAACTATGCACAGGCATTGCTCAGCTTTGAGCGCGCAGTTAACTTTGATGAAAATCTGGCAGATGCGTATAACGGCGTGGGATGGAGTCATCTCAGTCTATCATTAAATTCACCTCTGGCACAAGAAGCCTTCCAAAACGCCGTGCAACTCGATCCGTCAAATGCAGACGCATGGGTCGGACTTGCGAATCTGCTCTTTTTGCGTCACAAAGATACAAGCGATTTCCGATCTGCTATTCGAGCGGTTGATAATGCGCTACAGGGGGATGCCCAATACCTTTTCCGGCACGACTATCGTTCCAAAGCCGAACTCTATGTGCTTAAGGCGGCGTGTTACTATTATCTCGGTGAAGATACGTCTGCAAAACAGGAAGTAAACCAGGCACTTCAAATTGAAACGACGAATCGGACAGCCATCGTGCTACAAGATTTACTCAAAGAATAAAGGGTTATCAGTCTGCCTGCTACATAGGTTTTCGATAAACGGTTATCGGTTACAAAAGAGGCTGTTGAACGAAAACCTCTTAACCGACAACTGATAACCGATGACCGACAACCAATATAAGGAGAAACAAAATATGTCTCAGAACGTTATCACGTCTACAGACTTAACGAATTATACACCTGCCCATCGCGGAAAAGTCCGAGATCTCTATGACCTCGGGGACGAACTTCTCATCATTTCCACGGATCGGATTTCCGCCTTTGATGTTGTTCTGCCGAACGGCATTCCAGATAAAGGGAAGGTCTTAACCGGCTTGTCCAAATTCTGGTTCAAGTACACCGAATCCGTCGCCGACAACCATCTCATTTCAACGGATGTCGAAGAGTATCCCGACGCTTTACAACCCGATGCAGAACTTCTTGAAGGACGCTCTATGCTCGTCCGTAAAGCCGATCGCGTTGATGTTGAGTGTGTCGTGCGTGGATACCTCGCAGGTTCCGGTTGGTCCTCCTATCAGAAGACGGGAGAAATTTGTGGTCAGAAACTACCCGACGGACTCCAAGAATCTGACCGGCTCCCCGAACTGCTGTTCACCCCAACGACCAAAGCCGAACAGGGAGAGCATGACGAACCGATCTCCATTGAGGAGATGCGTAACGAGGTCGGTAGCGAACTGACAGATCAGTTGATTGAAGCGAGTTTTGCCCTTTTCAGAGCCGCCAGTGAACACGCCGAAAATACTGGGATTATTCTCTGTGATACCAAGTTTGAATTCGGGCAACGCGACGGTAAACTCATCGTCATTGATGAGGTCTTCACGCCGGACTCTTCTCGGTTCTGGCCCGCAGACCTCTATGAACCCGGTCAACCGCAGCAGAGTTTTGACAAACAGTTCGTGAGAGATTACCTTTCCGAAATCGGTTGGAACAAACAACCGCCCGCACCTGAACTGCCCGAGACTGTTATCTCCAAAACAAGCGAGAAATACCGCGAGGCGTATCGCCTCATCGCCGGTGAGGAATTGTAAGCACATAGGAGAGATAATCGATGGCAGGTCCCCTTGATGGCATGAAGGTTTTGGATTTAACCCGAGTTCTCGCTGGTCCCTATGCAACGATGCTCCTTGGCGATCTCGGGGCAGAGGTTCTCAAGATTGAGCAGCCCGGCACAGGAGACGAATCCCGAAATTTCGGTCCCTTCAAAAACGGGTTCAGCCTCTATTTCATGAGCGTAAATCGTGGAAAGCAGAGCGTGACACTCAACCTTAAAACCGAGCGTGGACAGGCGATATTCAAGCAGCTATTGAAGCAGACCGATATCCTCGTTGAGAACTTCCGTCCGGGAACGATGCAAAAATTGGGATTGGACTACGACACATTGAAGGGTGAGCATCCATCGCTTATCTATGCCGCGTGCTCCGGTTTCGGACAGACGGGTCCCTACGCACAGCAGGGCGCTTATGACATGATTATCCAAGGCATGGGGGGTATCATCAGCATTACAGGTGAACCCGATGGACCCCCTGTGCGTGTCGGTACTTCTATTAGCGACATCACCGCTGCCCTTTTCACGACGATCGGAGTCCTCTCCGCATTGCACCACCGCAATCGAACTGGGAGTGGACAGTTTGTCGATGTCGCGATGTTAGATAGCCTCGTTGCTGTCTTAGAAAACGCTGTTGTCCGTTATTTTGCTACGGGTGAAGCCCCGAAACCCTTGGGTGCGAGACACCCAGCAATTACACCCTTTGAAGCGTTTGCCTCTGCGGATGGACACGTCATTATTGCACTCGGAAACGATACCCTCTGGGCAAAGTTCTGTGAACACGTCGATCGTCATGAGCTCATTTCAGATGAACGGTTCCGAACGAATGCGGACCGAACCGAGAACCACAACGAATTGTTTCCCATTCTTTCGGAAATTATGTCCCAGCGTCCGACGGATGACTGGATTGACGCGCTTGGTGGCATCGGTGTACCGTGTGGTCCCATCAATGCAATGGACAAAGTCGTCAGTCATCCACAGGTGCAGGCGCGCGAAATGATTACGCGCATTGCACATGACATCACGGGTGAAGTGGAGGTACCGGGCGTGCCGATTAAACTTTCGGAAACACCCGGGAACGTGGATGCACCTGCACCGAGTCTCGGAGAACATACCACCAAGGTCCTGATGGACCTGTTGAAAATGTCTGCAGATGAAGTGGAGCAGCTAAGACGAGACGGCGTTATTTAAGGATAACTGAACCGCAAGGAATAATTAAGATCTGTTCTGCTTTTGATTCCATAACCTGTAGCCTGCAACAACGGCGCAGGCGAATATACGCAAAGGCACGAGAAAGTCCTAACCGACCTGACCGAACCGCAAGGAATAATTAAAAATGCTACATGGAACGGAACCTTTAACGTTAGACGGCGATCTTGCCGCACAGATGGTCGAGGCTCTTGATGGGTATGTCTCCCGCGCGACGGCTGATTCTATCGAGGCGCGGGCGGGTTTGTGGAATCGAGATTATAGTTCACACAGTGCGTATACTGGGTCCGTTGAACCCAACCGGGCACGGCTCCGAAAACGGATCGGCTGCCGCGATTCACGGCTACCCATTGAAGAACTCATTTATAGTGCCACGACCAAAACCGCAGCACAACTTACAGATGATGAGAATTACACTGTTTCGCGCGTTCGATGGCAGGTTTTTGATGAGGTAGAGGGTGAAGGACTTTTGTTGGAACCGAAGCATAACGTCCCAATGACTGCACAGATTGTTGCACTGCCCGATGCCGATTGGACACCTGAAATGATAGCAGGGGTAACGGATGAATTACCAGCAAATGCCCAGTTTGCAAGACGTTTGGCGAAAGCAGGATGTCGTGTCGTCGTCCCACTTCTCATCAATCGCGACGATACCTATTCAGGAAACCCAACCCTCGGTGCGATGACGAATCAACCGCACCGCGAATTCATCTATCGGATGGCATTCGAACTCGGACGCCATATCATCGGGTATGAAGTCCAGAAGGTCTTGTCATTAGTGGACTGGATGTCTCTTTCCGACGCCCCGATCGGTGTGATGGGTTACGGTGAAGGCGGATTGATTGCGCTCCACAGCGCAGCAGTCGATACACGGATTCAAGCGACAGCCGTGAGTGGATATTTCCAATCTCGGCAGGAGGTCTGGCGGGAACCCATCTATCGGAATGTGTGGGGATTGCTACACGAATTTGGCGATGCTGAAATTGCGAGCCTTATTGCGCCGCGTCCATTGGTTATCGAAACAAGCCGAGGACCTGAAATCGCCGGTCCACCACAAGTGCGTGAGGGACGTGGCGGTGCCGCGCCCGGTCAATTGGTGTCACCACCGATCCATGCAGTAGAGTCGGAGTTTGAACGGGCTCACGATTTTTATCAGCAGCTTGACAGCGACGATGCCTTGCACCTCGTTTCTCCTATAGATCAATTGCCGGGTTCTGAAGAGACGCTAACTGCTTTGCTTACGGGACTCGGTGTTGAAAACGTAGATATTGACAACCACTACCTTCTCTCCTCGGATACAGTTGACAATTTTGATGACGAGGCACGACAGCAGCGTCAGTTTATGCAGCTGGTAAATCTATCACAACGCTTTTTGAGAGAAGCGGCAACACGACGGCAGCAGTTCTTCTGGGAGAAAACGGATACTTCGTCGCTCGCAAGGTGGGAGGAGACGTGTACCGATGCCAAAGCCTATTTCTGGGACGAAGTTATCGGTAAGTGTCCACCCCCCGATGTGCCTACCCATCCAAGGACGCGGTGCCTCTATGATGAACCGCTCTGGAAAGGCTACGAAGTCGTCCTTGATGTTTGGCAGGACGTTTTCGCTTACGGTATCTTGCTCCTTCCGAACGATCTCCAGCCGGGCGAACAGCGTCCCGTTGTCGTCTGTCAACACGGCTTAGAGGGACGACCCCAGGATACCGCAGATCCGAGAATAGAATCCGTTTATCATTCCTACGCCGCCCAGTTAGCAGATAGGGGGTTCGTCGTCTACGCCCCACAAAATCCGTATATCGGTCAAGATGCCTTCCGGGTCATCCAACGCAAAGCGAATCCGGTGAAATGGTCGCTTTTTTCGTTGATCGTCCGTCAACATGAGCGAACGCTCGAGTGGCTTGCCGAGCAACCCTTCGTTGATGCGGATCGGATCGGTTTTTACGGATTATCCTACGGCGGCAAAACCGCGATGCGGGTCCCCGCGTTGCTCGAACGCTACGCCTGTTCCATCTGTTCCGCCGATTTCAACGAATGGATCGTCAAAAATGCGACCTATCATTCTCGCTACAGTTATATGTTTGGGGGTGAGTATGAGATGCCGGAATTCGATTTAGGAAATACCTTTAACTACGGTGAGATGGCGGGATTGATTGCGCCGCGCCCATTTATGGTGGAACGTGGACATGATGACGGTGTTGCACCAGATGAATGGGTCGCACACGAATTCGCTGTCGTCCGTCGGCTTTACGTTCAATTGGGAATCGCTGATAGAACGGAGATCGAATTCTTTGATGGTGGGCATCAGATTAATTCCGATAAGACGTTCCGGTTCCTGCATCGTCACCTGAATTGGCCCGAACCCCAGTAGTGGATACAAGGTAAAATTAAAAAATGCTTTATGCAATTACCGTAAGTGCAGGACTCGAAACCATCGCACGCCAAGAGTTATCCGAATGCTTGGGTTCCGACACAGGACATCTGAAAATCCTTGAACGGAAACCGCAACGGATCCTCTTTGAATATACGGGGAACCCGCGTGAACTCCTATCGCTGCGAACAGCCGAACACCTCTTCCTCATCTTAAAGCAGATACCGAAGATGACCCGTTCACGTAGCTCCTTAACGGCATTTAGCGGTGCCCTTTCACGCTTCAATTTCAAGGGAGCGTTTGCGTGTTGTCGGCAGATGGGTATCAACACATGGAAACGGATGCCGTTTCGAGTGACAAGTCGGCTTTCAGGAAAACGCAACTTCCGACGGGTGGATCTCCAGCGCGTGGTTGAGCGGGCATTAATAGAACGCGGGTGGTATGCGGGATCATCAAAATCGGCTTTAGATATTTGGGCAGAGATCCATGGAGACGACGGCTACATCAGCATCAAACTCTCCTCAAACGATATGGCACAACGTCCGTATAAGCAGGCACATATCCCCGCGTCCCTCAAACCGACACTCGCATACAGTATGGTGCGCCTCTCACGCCCGCATCCAGAGGATATTTTTTTGGACGCCATGTGTGGTGCTGGGACGATCCTCTTAGAACGCGCGTTTATCAAGCGGTATCGCTATTTGATTGGCGGAGATGTTTCCACAGAGGCTTTAGACGCGACCGTAACGAATTTCGGGCGGCAACATCAGCCCCGTCAATTCTTTCACTGGGATGCCCAAAATTTGCCGTTAGGATCGAACACTGTTGATAAAATCGTCTGTAATCTTCCCTTCGGGGAGACGATCGGAGATGTATCGGAGCTGACGCGTCTATATCGTCAGTGTCTTACGGAATACGAGCGCGTCCTGAGACCGAGGGGACGAATGGTCCTACTCACTTCGCAAACTACACTCCTTGATGATGCGTTGAAGCAACGGCGTTCCCTCAGAGTTACCCAGAAATTGACAGTCGATGTGAGAGGGATGCGGGCATGGATGTCCGTTGTGTGCCCAAAAACAAGATAGGTGTCGTTCCCAACCGCACCGATCCAGAACAAAACCTAAATCTCCGGCACTCTCACCGCAACCTCTTTACCCGCGGCATGCGATCGGAAAATACCGTCCATAATCACGTTCGTGAGCAGAACACCCTCCGGCGGTATCGGCGAGGGTGCGTCCGCTTTGACGGCTTCACGGAAGGCTATCATCTGTGCTGCCCAGTTATCTTCCTCTGGGAATCCTGAGAACCGGATCGTCGTCATGCCTTCCGGCGGATTCGGTTCTCCTGTTAATCCCTCTGATTCCACAAACTTCTTAAGATCACCCGCATACGCATCGGCGTAGATAACCGGTCCACTCAACGAGAATCCCGCCTTCGTCCCAAGATGGAAGTTGCCACCGAGTGAGTCCTGATGCACTGCCCAAGAGATTTTGAAGACCATCACACCGCCATTTTCAAACCGCACCCACGCCGCACCGAACTCTTCAACGTCCATGATACCCCGGAACCTCGGATCTTGCTGTGAGATATAATCCTCAGTAATAGCAGAAACCCGCACAGGTTTCGGATACCCCATCGCATACAGTGAAGCGTGCATGTTATAGACACCGATATCGACGGTCGCACCCGCCCCCGCCGTCTTTTTGTAGATGAACGTATGTCCAGGATTCCCGCGGCGCCTGCATCCCGCAGATTCGGAATAGTAGATGTCCCCGAATAATCCCGCATCGAACGCCTTTCTGAGGAATTGGAGTCTCGGACTAAACGTCGGATTGAGACCGATCTGTAATATCTTACCTGACGCCTTTGCTGCGCGGGTCATCGCGGTCGCATCCGGAAGCGTCGCTGCCATCGGCTTTTCACAAAGGACGTGTTTACCGGCGTTCAGTGCCGCGACTGTCGGTCGTCGGTGCCCCTGATTGTAAGTGCAGACGCTCACCGCATCGAGGTCGTCCATTTCGAGCATCTTGTTGTAACTTGAAAACGCGTTCTTTTTCGGGACACCCCACTCTTCGGCGGCTTGGTTCGCCTTACTTTTGATAATGTCACACACCGCGACGATTTCAAAACCGCCGACTTTCTCATAAGTGCTCTGATGGGCACGTGAAATGCCACCTGTTCCAATAATACCGACTCGGACCGTCATATTCTGTTCTCCTCGTAAGCAGGATTGAATTGTTGTTGAGTGTAGACGAAATAGGTTTGCAGTGCAAGTGAAAAATGCGGGCATTCCCTTTGAAAATGAACAAGCCCTATTCTCTGAACCTGTTTTCGCGGTGCCACACTAATGCTTCTTGGGCAGGATAGAGTATTCTGTCTTGTGGCAACAGGATTTTTCTGTTCCGCAAATTTCTGAACATCTGTTCCTCTGGTCCCTCTTCGGAAATAATTTTTGATACTCTCACTTTATACCTCTCGTTTACAGAAATTAATCCTTCGTCGAAGGCCCAATGGTGTAATTTGCAAAGTGATATCCCGTTCCGAATATCATCTTTGTACGAAATACGGAACGGAAACCTGCTGTCCGAATTGGATTATCCGTTTCTGTGAGTGCCAACGGTTGTGGAGATGAAAATGTTTGTTTGACTTGCTGCAGCAGTGCTTGTCTGTACTCATCAATCTGCTGTTCTTCAGCTATAAGACTTTCGATATCTGCTTTGAAATCTGTGAAATAGGTATTTATAATGGTTTGGCGGACTACCTCTCGATCATGGGTATTAGTAAGCAGGAGGAAAAGTTCATCATCAAAACTTGCATACGCAACAATTTCACGAAGACGAGAAACCGTTTTTATTTGCGTGGTAACTCTTAATGCTGTTTCGTATCCAGTGTTTGGATGGTGATGCCAGAATCCTTCACTTTTCAAATGGAAAAACGGTAAGGCGAGATTAGGTCTACGGTCGGTCAATATTGACCAATATTTCATAAAAATTTCAAACAAGCTCGGAGAAGGCAGGATTTTATTTTCGCGAATTTGCCCTTGCTCAATCAATTCAATGAGTGCTAATAAAAGGATAGGTTTATTAGGAGCTGCACCGTGTGCTCTGTCTACACGCAAGTTTCTGAACTTATAGGTATATTTTTTTAGGATATTGCTGGACATGTTTTTAGTGATACTATGGAAATATAGGTTACAACACTTTTTTAGGCAATTCAACCTTTTCTGTTTCGATGCTTATTGCCTTGGCATAATCCTCACGTAATTTATCTACATCTTCTTGAAAATGATTTAACATATAGAGTAGCAGATTTTTAACAAGCGTTTTACCTTTTATTATCATCTTTTTTTGTGTAGGATGCCAGATGACTCCATGATAAGGCGTTTGAGTCAGATCTGTAGGTAATTTTGAAATCATCCTGAAACACGTGGATAATGGATACTTCAGCACGAGTTCTGCGATGATTTCTGTTGAGATTTTCAGTCCTATAGGACGGAAAAGGATACTACCACCCTCTGGATGTCTATACTTCTTAACAACTGTTGAATTGTCAGACCTCCTGACGAATTCCTGCAGGGGTGGAAAACTGTCTGCAAGTCGTTTAAAATAATCCCGAGCATTTTGATAATGCTCATCAAGAATGTGATCCGGTTGGCGCACTTTTGTCAGTTCATCTTTTCGGTCTTTGAAAGTCTTCTTCTTTGATATAACATATACTTTGGTAAATAATATCTCAAGCAAATCGTAAAGATTTCCAATCGTAGTGAGGCACGTCTTATTACTTCTTGGGACATTATCAGTTGTATTGTTTAAGATTCGATCCTCCATAAACATTGGATTTTCCGTAACCAGTCTCCGGGCAGTAATCGCCATTGTATCATCTTCATCGAGAGCGATTGTCTCTCCTTTGGAAACCCGGACGGCATTTTTGTTCAATGTTGTGAAAAGTCTTCGAGTTCTTTCCATTCCGTCCAGATCAGTCCTATGAGCAATAAAGATTATTGACAACTCATCTTCACCCAAGTGAGGGGCTTCTGCCACTGCTTCTTTAATTCCTATGAGACGGTGTTGCCCATCCAGTGTGAATAATTCTTCCTCACCATTCAAGCTAAGAATCCCAATTCCTGCGATCACATCTTCTGGAATATCTTCAGAATCGAAGTGGGTGTTGTTCTCAATGTGGGTAATATCATACCAAGTGGGGTCCCCTTCATGGACTGCTACAATCAGTGAATTGAAAAAGCGTTGTTTCTGTTTGAGGAGATAGTTTTTTATTTCCTTACCACGTTTTCTTTTGATCTCTCGCTGTACCATTTCACTTAAGGTTTTGCTTTGGTGAATTTCTTCAGCGATCTTGACCCTTTCAGCGATGTCTTTAAGTTTCATAAGTGTAGGGTAATATACCCAATCACCCATTATGCCTCTTAGCGAAGGAAGATATAATTTTTTCATAATTTTCACACTCTTGATACTCTGACTGCGGCACCTACTTCTGCCGAATATCCTACTTGGGAGTAGGGAGGTGTAAAGGTGTCTAACAATGTTCGCTCCAAGTGTTTTATATTCGTTTGGGATGGATCAACTTCAACATAGTAAAAATACAGATAGTCCTCCCATGTCGTCAACATGGAATGAATTAGATTTCTTTTTGGCTTCTTTTTGTCATTCAGATAATCTCTAAATCTCTTTCGTAAGTTACGGTTACTGTTATGCCCTGTTTCTCCAATGTATGTCACATAACCGTGCAATGGAAATTGGGGAAGTCTTGGCTCAATGACAAAGGCATAAATCCCCTTTTCTGTAGGGATCTGCACTGCACTGTTTTCCTCAAATTTTACACATTTCCAATTTAATGGGATCGGTGGAGCGATGTAAGCGTCCCACTGTTCTCTCCAGAGAAGGAAATTGACCCGATAGATCCGCACATCCTTCCTCGGGTGTATTACATCTTGATATACCATAACATCTCCTGGCAGGGTTTGAGAGGTAAGTTTAACACATTTCAGAAAAAAAATCAAATTTTTGCCTGACTCTTTCAAGATATAGACCAATAAGATCTAATCCAAATCATTTTGAGGTGAACCATGACGAAAACAACCTTTAGCAAGATGGATATGAGACTTCACCAAAACTATTGAATGCACCAAAGATACCAAAATCCGCGAAATCTGTAAAATCCGTGTCAATCCGCGATTCAGACAATTAACATAATACCCTTCCTAAAAAAATGACGTAAACCCGAGATTTTCTTAAAACTGAAGACCTCTGAAAAAAATCCAAGACTCCCTTGACTTTTCTATTTGTATCTGTTATACTTAAAACGTGTTATGTTAGTGATTCAAAAGAAAAAAGAACAGCCTATCGGAACAGACAAAAAATCAACATCGAAAATGTTACACTTTCCGCCAAATTATTTTTTTTAAAATGGAGAAAATGTCCACACACCCTTACACCCACTGGGTTCTCTGCCGATCGCTATCGTAACAAAATGTTATAAAAGTGTAACATTTTTGGCGTAACACCCAAAACGGATATCCAAATTCAGAAGGTTCTATAATCTTGTCCATCTTAACGCTGGGACGGATAACCGATAACTGAAAACTAAATGACGCTAAAGTCAATTAGTTTTTCCTTGACAAATTTCTGAAAAAAATGTAAAATGCCTGCAAGTTATAAACATGACTCGCGCGGTCTATATTTTACACTAACTATGGGAGGATCTTTTAAATGAGATTTTTTATGATTGTTGCTGGCGTACTATGCGCCGCGACCCTCGCCCTCTGGACACCCACAGCCGACGCTGTTCCGAAAGTGGATATTTTTGTCTACACGGAAATAACGCAGTGGATCGGCCAGGGACAAGCACAAGAACAAGCCGATATATTTATCAAAGAAGTTGATGGCCAAAGAGGTATCGGCAAAATTGTCAATGAGGACGCCAAAGCCATTGAAAAGTGGACGAAGGATCACACCGAGGAAAAAGGCTATCACCTTATTAGCCTCTACGGCGATTTTCCACCTGAAATCTATCCGCAAGGCAATAAAGATGAAGATGGTTCCGTTGCTGAAGAATTCCTTGATGCCGGCAATACCTTCTCAAACAGTGCCGACTATTTCTTCTGGGGCTTAGCTGGAAGAAACCGTGAAGGTGGACTCCAAAACATGATGGACATTCCAGGTATTCTCCAATGGGATGATGATACAGCGATGAAAGTCACGGCTGAAGGCAAAAAGCTGACACCGACTTTGAAAGATTATGCCACCGATCGTCCGTTCCATGTGGATCAGCTCGATAACGATTGGGAATTGGAGATCGCATTTGCGACGGAGACAGGGAAAGCAAAAGGCGCGAAACGCTGTGACCCGTGCATCCTCCGGAATACGAAAACAGACGCACGTCTCATTCAGGTCTATCAGACGAATGGCCAAGACGATCCGAAAGGTAAAGTCCTCTCGGAAATTATTCTCAACTACTATCTTGAAACTATTGGGGCACTCGATGTGGATCCCCAAGAAAAACTCTCCACAACGTGGGGCGAGCTTAAATCCAGGAGGTAAAAATTTAATGCGAAATATTTTTCTTTCACTCACCCTGATTGCGTTACTAGCACTCCCTTTAACGTCCGTATTTGCTGCCGGTGAAGTTGCTATCTATACCGGAATCACGCAATGGATTAGTAAGGCAGCGGCTGATGAACAGGCAGAGATTTGTGTCGGTATGCTCGAGGATGCCGATATTGCTGTCACGTGGTATGATAGCGATGGCCAAGCCGGAGACTTAGCCGCTTGGGTGGAAAGTACCACCGGCGACGATGGATTGGATATCTGTGTCCTCTACGGTGATTTCCCACCTGAAATCTATCCCGAAGGCAATGCACAGACCGACGGCTCTATCGCTGAGACCTTCATCGAAACCACCGATGGGGACGTTTTTATCAACCACGCCGATTATATGTTCTGGGGTTTGGCAGGTAGAAACAGAGAAGGCGGTCTTCAGAACATGATGGATATTGACGGCATTGTGATGTGGGACGATGATACGCCTATGAAAGTCACGGCGGAAGGCAGTGCCATTTCCCCAAGTTTAACCGACTATGCATCCGACCGTCCATTCCACACCGATCAACTCGATGGCGATTGGGAAATTGAAGTTTCTCTCGCACAAAACGATGACGGCACCCGTGCCGATCCGATTATCGTCCGCGATGGGAACCTCGGTAGGCTGATTCCAATGATACAGACCAATGGTGGCGATGAACCGAAAGGCGCTATCGCTGCTGAAGTTATCATCTGGCTGATGTCCACAACACCCGTTGAACCTGCTGGTAAACTCTCCACGACGTGGGGGGATCTGAAAGCAGTTCGATAAGATACAAGAAAAGACGGAAGGGTGGAAGGATAGCGGTCCGTTTCAATCTTCCAACCTTCCCGTCTTCCAATTTTTATAAGCGATGAGATTTAGCGAAATCAGAATTCTCCGCTGGCGCACTTTCCTAACCTCGATCCTTGTTCTTTTGATTTTCACGTTTTTAATGTCCGCGTGTCGTGAGAGAGCAGACGCCCCCCTCGTTGGTCCCCTGCCCATTCAGACGATCACAACCCCCAAAGATGAAGCCGTAATGGTCTATGTCCCCGCTGGCGAGTTCCTGATGGGAACCAGCGACGCCGATATTGAACGCTTCACGGAGATTTTTCCGCTCCGCGATATTGCCCGGTTCGACAATGAACGTCCACAACGTACCGTCTTTGTTGATGCCTTCTACATTGACAAGTATGAAGTAACAAACAAACAATACAAGCGATTTCTCGCCGAAACCGGTTATGTCCCCAAGCAGTATTTGGATTATCCGCCGCATAACACACCAGACTTCCCCGCCGCAGTCTTAGCGTGGGAAGATGCAGTCGCCTACGTAAATTGGGCTGGCAAAAGACTCCCAACAGAAGCAGAATGGGAGAAGGCGGCTCGCGGGACAGATGGTCGCTTTTGGCCCTGGGGAAATGAATGGGATGGAACAAAACTCAGTGGAAATGATGGCACGGGGCTCAAAGATGGATATAAGGAGACCGCACCTATTGGGCAGTTTCCACAAGGCGCAAGTCCTTACGGGGCACACGATATGGCGGGTAACCTCTGGGAGTGGGTGTCCGATTGGTATGATCCAAACTATTATCGGACCTCACCTCCCAATATCAACCCGAAAGGACCCGACACCGGCGATGGACATGTGCTAAAAGGCGGCGGGTGGGCAGAGAATTTGGATTTTACGCGATGCGCCAACCGTCAGGGCGGAAACCCTGGATCTCTGTTGCGCGGGTTTCGATGTGTGATAGACGCGCCGCCTGGAGAGTAGGTAATATTAGGTTCATCACCCCTGAAAAAGAGACGTAACTGACACCCAAAAATCTGTAGGAGGGATCTCCGAATCCCGACTTCTAATTTCTTTTTTTTCCTCATAAAATTTCATAGCAACTTCCCAAGAACCTTCAGGCGAAATCGCTCAAAATCCAGTTACAGCGTGCGGTCACGTCCCTTTTCAAACTTTTCCAAATCTATCACATTTTAGGTTTTGCTATGAAAACTGTGAAATTCACACGATTTTGTTTTCTGATTTATACGCCTCTGACCCATCGCGAATTTGACATCTATTCTTGTCCTGTGCTATACTTTATGATGGATAAACAAGCAAGGGCTGTGAAGTGGTTTTCTGCTTGTAAGCCAAAGAACGCAGCTTGGAACATTTTAACCATC
Organism: Candidatus Poribacteria bacterium; assembly: GCA_009839745.1. Taxonomy (NCBI): domain Bacteria; phylum Candidatus Poribacteria; species Candidatus Poribacteria bacterium. The sequence continues at coordinate 80,365 of VXPE01000003.1, read as the reverse complement.
AACTTGTGCTTATGATTAAAAAACAAATTATCACACATGCAAATCCGGACCTTGATGCTATCGTCAGCGCATGGATCGCCCAAGATTTTCTCTTCAAGGGACACGCGTCAGAGGTCCTGTTTGTCAGCCGAAAAGTGCCAGAGAAACTCATGTTAAATGCCGACTGTGTGGTGGATGTCGGGAACACATACATCCCTGAAAAATACCGATTCGATCACAAGCCTCCCGCATTTCAGAATAGAAATAGCACGTGTGCAACCCGACTCATCTGGGAATACTTACGCGACACCGGTGCTGATGTCGCGCATCTTGAGCCTTTGGTCCAGATAACATATCAAGGGGATACGCATCGGAATTCCGACGCACTCAAACAGAGTCGAATTGAGGGTCCGCATGCGGAATTAGTCAAACTAAAATCGGAAGTTAAAGAGATAACAGAGGTCTATCGACAGATGGTTCTCTATCTAAGGAGTTACACAAAAAACTTATGAAACAGTTTACGTGCCTACTCATTGTTCTATTTACACTCCTCGCGATGCAGACGCAATTTTCAAGTGCCGATGAATGGCATCAGTGGCGTGGTAAAGACCGCACGGGCGTTTGGAATGAAACGGGTATTCTGGAAGAATTTGAAGGCGATCAGATACCGCTGCGGTGGCGCGTCCCTATCGGAAGCGGGTATAGCGGACCGAGTGTCGCTGATGGACGTGTATACGTTACAGACAGGCTCACAAAACCGAAACAGATCGAGCGTGTTCACTGCTTCGATTGGGAAACAGGTGAACCTATCTGGTCCTACACTTATGACTGCGTATACAAGATTGACTATACAGCAGGACCCCGTGCGACTGTGACCGTCCAGGATGGACTCGCTTACGCGTTAGGGTCAATGGGACATCTACACTGTTTTGATGCAGCTACGGGGGACATCGTATGGAAACGAGATCTCAATGCCGAATATAATATTAATATGCCTATCTGGGGGATCGCGAGCGCGCCTATCGTTGAAGCGGAAAACCTGATCGTTCAAATCGGCGGCAAACCGGACGCGTGTATCGTTGCGTTTGACAGGAAAACGGGTGAAGAAAAATGGAAGGCACTGGACGATAACGCCTCCTATTCCGCACCGATTGTCATTACACAAGCCGGTAAACGCGTCCTTGTCTGCTGGACGGGTGCGAATATAGCTGGTCTCAATCCACAGACTGGCGCGGTATATTGGCTCTACCCGTTTCCACCGGAGAGTTTCGAGATAGCAATTGCCACGCCTATTTTCGACCAGAATGAATTGTTCGTCACTGAGTTCCGTCAGGGATCTCTTCTGTTAAAAGTGGCACAAGATAAGTTGGCGGTAGAACTCGGCTGGCATCGTAAGGGCAAAAATGAGCAGAATACCGACGCACTTCAGACAACGATGGCAACCCCTGTGCGTCTCGGTGATTATATTTACGGTGTTGATAGTTATGGTGAACTCCGCTGTCTGGACGCGCGAAACGGCGATCGGATGTGGGAAGATCTCTCTGCCGTCCGGAAAGCGCGCTGGAGCAATATCCATCTCGTCAGACATCCCGCAGCATCGGATAACAAGGTCTGGATGTTCAATGAACACGGAGAACTCCTCATCACGGAGCTCTCCCCTGAAGGACTGAATATTATCAGCCGAGCCAAATTGATCGAACCCACACGCGATCAGTTGAACCGAAGAGGCGGCGTTACATGGGCACATCCCGCGTTCGCCTATAAGCACGTCTTCATTCGGAACGACAAAGAACTCGTTTGTGCCAGTTTAAAAAAATAGTGGTTTTCTTCTATTATCCAAAGCCTGTAGTCCGTAACATCGTCCAGCAGGTTTCCTATAGAGGCTTGCGCTAAGAGGACGGATATACGGAAAGGCACTTCATTCATCAAACCGACTTGATCGAACCGCAAGGAATAATTAAAATATGGATGCGACCCGAATACCAGAGATAGACTTACGTCCTGGTGAACAACTGCACGGCTTTGAAGTAAAAGCCATCACACCCATCGACGAATTGCGAGCCGTAACGATTGAATTAGCACATCAACAGAGTGGTGCGCGTTTACTACATCTTTACACAAATGACACAGAGAATCTCTTCTCCATTAATTTTCCGACCCCACCCTCAGACGATACAGGTGTCCCACATATTCTTGAACACGCCGTTTTAGCTGGCTCACAGAAGTATCCGGTTAAAGAACCTTTTTTTGAAATGATTAAGATGAGCATGGCAACCTTTATCAACGCCATGACAAGCTCAGATCATACCTACTACCCCGTAGCGAGCAATGTGAAAAAAGATCTCTTCAACTTAGCGGAAGTCTACTTTGATGCGGTATTCCATCCACTCCTCACGGAGGAGACCTTCAAACGGGAAGGACACCATCTCGCACCTGCCGATCCCGAAAATCCCGCGGGCGATTTGAAGATAACGGGTATCGTCTATAATGAAATGAAAGGGGTTTTCTCGGATCCAGAGGCCCTCTTATATCGATCCATGACAAGCCGACTCCTACCGGATACGCTCTATGCCTGTGAATCTGGTGGCGATCCTGATGCTATCCCCGATTTGACCTACGAGCAGCTGAAAAAATTCCATGAAACCTATTATCATCCGAGCAACAGTTACTTCTTTCTCTACGGTGATATACCAACGACCGACTACCTCTCCTTTCTCGCGGATAAGTTGGATAAGATTCCGAAAAACGCGGGGAATGCCGCTTTGCGCCCCCTCAGTCCAGAAGTCACCCATCAGCAGCGTTGGAAATCACCACAGGTTGTGATTGATACCTATCCCGTTGGCGCGGATGAACCCCTTGCAGAGAAAACATACCTGATGCTGAGTTGGTTCATTGGGGATGCGACAGATCCTGAAGAGGTGGTATTGGGACGTATTTTAAGCCTCATCCTTCTCGGCAATGAAGCCGCACCGCTCCGAAAAGCGATTATCGATTCTAAACTCGGCGCCGATCTCGTCTATTCGGGTGCCGGTTCTATCGGGGCAGCAGCCACTTTTTACCTCCTCCTCAAAGGAAGTGAAACCGATCGCGTCGAAGCGTTTACCCAACTCGTCATTGATACCCTCACACAGGTTGCGGATTCAGAGATTGAGAGTGAGAAGGTGGAAGCAGCGTTCCAGCAAGCAACCTATCACTACCAAGAGGTCGCGTCCATGTTCCCACTCCGCATGCTCCAACGAGTCATTGAGGGGTGGATATATGAGAAGGATTCAAACACCTTCCTGAAAATGGGGACAACCCTCGCCGATATCCGGCAGCAGTGGCAGGAAAATCCAGCGATTTTCAATGAACTCATCCGTAAACGGCTTATTGATAATCCGCATCGCTTGACAAGCGTGCTGTCTCCAGATCGAGACAAACAGGCGAAAACCGACGCTGAACTCGTCGAACGGATGAAGGAGATACGGGCACAATTCACTGATGAACAGGTGAAACATATCGCCGCAGATGCCGCTGAACTCGAACGTCTCAACGCACAACCCAATTCACCGGAAGCATTGGCGAAACTACCGCAACTTCAGGTCAGCGATCTACCCGAAAAACCGAGACATATCTCAACAACGGTTGAGGACATTGGGGGACGTCCGCTTCTTCACAACGATGTCTTTGCCAATGGTGTTAACTATCTCGTGCTAAACTTCGATTTGCAAGGATTGCCGGAGCACCTTTGGACCTATCTGCCGAGATACACCGACGCTATTGGCAAACTCGGCGCCGCCGATATGGACTACGCGGAGATAGCGCATCGGACATCCGCAGTTACCGGTGGGATCGGATGTTCACCGGGATTCAGCACACACGCCCTTGACCCAAGCCGTTCCTTGCAAAACATGCGTTTTCATCTCAAGGCACTTGATGGCAAAATAGACGCTGCGCTTGAGGTGCTGCATGACCTCATTTTTGCTGTGAACCCGCGCGACACCGAACGCCTTCGGGATGTCCTGGTCCAGGCTGTTGCCGAATACCGGACCGAGATGATTCAGGATGGATTGAATACAGCGATTCATCACGCCTCGCGCGGTCTATCACCAGAAGCCCATATCTCAGAGATGGTTTTTGGACTTCCGCAACTCCATAACACCGAAACGTTCCTCAACAATTTTGACGAACTTAACACCGATTTAATATGTCATATAGAAGCGATTCGTGACTTCTTACTGACCCGTGGACGCGTGACCGCGAGTTTCACCGGTTCCGACACCGCTTTTGAGACGACACGCACCAAACTCGGTGAATGGCTCAACACGATGCGAGATGAACCGATTCCGTCGGAATCTGTTGCGTTTCAACCCTTTGAGACACCGCCGAGAGAAGGATTAGCCGGTCCTATTCAGATTGCCTACTGTGCACACGTGATCCCGGCACCGCATTATTCACATCCCGACTCAACGTTGCTCAGTATCGGGGCACATATTTTGCGATTGGATTACATCATGAGCGAGATCCGCTTTAAAGGCAACGCTTACGGGGCATATTTCACCTATAGTCCGTTTGATGCGCAACTCTATCAAGCCTCATATCGCGATCCGCATGTCGCACGGACGCTCAACGTCTTTGAACAGGCAGCCGACTACGTTAAACAGGTGGAATGGACACAGACGGACATTGATCGAGCGATTATCGCGACCGCAAAAACTGCTGAGAAACCGATCCGTCCCAGTCAAGCCGCAAGCGATGCCCTGAGTCAATACCTTGTAGGCCAGACACGTGAGATGCGGGAGGATCGCTACGCACAACTCCGACGTGCCACCCCTACTGAGGTAAAACGGGCACTGCTCCAACTCTTGGAGGAAAATCGAGATAAAGCCGCGGTGTGCGTCGTTTCAAGTCGTGAAAAACTGGAAGCAGCGAATCGTGAATTGGCACAACCGCTCGTCATTGAGGACATTGTCGCCTAAGCCTATTTAGGCAGTTATACTTTTCATCGGTAGGTGTGGTTTCTAACCGCATTTTCTCAACCCCGGTAGGTGTGGTTTCCAACCGCACTGTTCTCAACCCCGGTAGGTGCGGTTTCTAACCGCACCGCTCTTAGGAAAAAAAGGAAAGGAATTAGAAATGAAAAAAATCGCAATTCTGATAGTCTTTACCCTTGCTGTGGCAGTAATTGCAGCAACTGCGTCACAGCCGGTCGGTTTCGAGAAAAACTGGCATCACTGGCGCGGGCCCCACGCAACCGGGGTCGCAGCCGATGCGAATCCGCCCACGACATGGAGTGAAACTGAAAACATCCGTTGGAAACTTGCTATCCCCGGTACGGGGCATGCCGCGCCAATTATTTGGCAAGACAAAATCTTCATCCAAACCGCAATTAAGGGCGAAACGTCCAAAGCAGAAGACGAAGAATCAGGCGATAACAATCCGTTCAGCGGTTTCTTTAACCAGAGACGTGGACGCGGGGCAGTTGAAAACGCTTACAAATTTGATCTTATCGCTATCAATCGAGAGGATGGGAGTATTCTCTGGCAAAAAACACTGCGAGAGCTAAATCCCCATGAAGGGACACATCAAGATGCCACTTTCGCTTCAAACTCTCCCGTCACCGACGGTGAGTTCATCTACGCATATTTCGGTTCGCGCGGACTCTATTGTGTGGATATGATGGGCAATGTGAAGTGGGAAAAAGACGTTGGCACGATGTATAAACGCAACACCTTCGGTGAAGGAAGTTCGCCTGTTCTTCACGGCAATACCCTGGTTATCGTTCAAGATCATGAGGGGGATTCCTTTATCACCGCGCTTGATAAGCGGACAGGCGATGTGCTATGGAAGACCGATCGTAATGAAAGAACAACGTGGTTTTCACCGATTGTTGTTGAACAGGATGGGAAAGCGCAAGTGGTTACTGCAGGCACAAATCGTGTCCGTAGCTACGATTTAGAAACGGGTGAACTTTTATGGGAAGGCGATGGGTTGACTGCGAATAGTATTCCTTCACCTGTCGCTGCTGATGGGTTCGTTTATCTGATGAGTGGTTTCCGAGGCAATGAATTGCGAGCCGTTCACCTCGCAAAAGCAATGGGTGATATTAGCGGTTCAGAGGCAGTCGTCTGGGAACACGGTCGGGATACACCCTATGTGCCATCACCGCTCCTCTATGGGGATATACTCTATTTCTTGAAAAGCAACGACGGTATCCTCTCTGCTTTCGATACCAAGACGGGGAAGGCTCACTACGGGCCGAAACGGTTACAGGGTGTTTCTGGGGTCTACGCTTCGATTGTTGGTGCGGCGGATCGTATCTACATCGCCGGACGGAACGGAACCGTGAACGTTCTCCAACACGGTTCTGAGTTTACAATCATGGCGGAAAACACGTTGGACGATAGTTTCAACGCGTCGCCTGCGATTGTGGGTTCGGAGTTATACCTCCGTGGTGGTCAATATCTCTACTGCATCGCAGAATAAATAATTGTCGGTTAACAGTTATCGGCTATCGGTTAAGAAGACTTGAAGCAACAATTCATCACGTTCTGGAGTACGCCAAGCAGACTCCGATTGTTACAGAGGGGACTCTTAACTGACAACCGACAACTGACGACTGACAACTAATTACCTAATACGTTGCTCTTCCGCCGCTGACATCGTAACACTGACCCGTTACGAAACTCGCTTCATCCGAAGCCAAGAAATTCACCACAGCCGCGACTTCCTCCGGTTTCCCGACACGCCCCAATGGAATCTTACTCACCATATAGTCGACAGTCGATTGTGCCATGCCGTCCAATATCGGTGTTTGGATCACCGCGGGCGACACGGCGTTCACGCGAATGTTATAGTCTGTTACCTCTTTTGCGAGTGCCTTTGTCAAGCAGATCACGCCCGCCTTGGACACCGAATACGGGATGAGCGTTGGATTGCCCTCCTTGCCAGCAATCGAAGCGATGTTCACAATCCTGCCGTAATCCTGCACAATCATCGGACGAATCACTGCTTTACAGCAGAGAAAAACGCCTGTCAGGTTTACACCCATCACGGCATCCCAATCCGCTTCTTCTAAATCCGTTAAAGGTAGGGTTCGTCCCGCAATACCAGCGTTGTTGACGAGTATGTCAACGCGACCAAAGGTGGAAATCACTTTTTCAACTGCAGCATTGACATCAGTAGATTGCGAAACATCTGCTTGAACGGGTAATGTTTTGCATCCGGTAGCCTCAATTTCCTGTGCTACCGCTTCAGCTGCTGCCATGTTTAAGTCCATGATACCGACATTTGCGCCAGCGTTTGCGAGTCTAATCGCAATCGCTTTGCCGATACCTTGCCCTGCGCCTGTTACAATCGCAATTTTATCCGTTAGATTCATTAAAATTTCTCCCTTCCAGAAAATCATCTAATTCAATTCCGAACGCGTCTGCTATCTTGTTGACGTAACAGAAGAAACCGACGACCTCCACAATTTTGAATCCATGCCATATTTTATTCTCCAATCACGACACCGTATTCACCAACAACCGCGCCTTTGTGTCCGGTTTGGTAGTGTAGGTGTCTTTCACCGACAATCGGTTGTGTGCTTTGCACTTCGACAGTGCCGCGCACTTTCCCCATTGCCTCTTCATCCATATCTACACAACACAAAGGTTTAATTTGCCGATGCACTTGCCGACGAATATGTCCCTCCCGATTGCGGACGATGACATTCACAAAGGCATCTGCTTCCCCGACGTTGAGGAATCGGAACCAGTCCCAGGCACCCCCCGCAATTTCAGGGAAAAAGAGCCGAATCCCAATCTGGCCGCCCTCCACGGATGCCCCGGGTAGATCGATAATCGCTGTCCCACTTTGCATGTGCCGTTCCGCGACAACCGGTTGGTTGCTGCGCACTTCTACGGAAGATTTCACTTTAATGTCATCCATGGGTGGCGTCCAACACTCAAAAGGTCTCAATCGATCGCGTTTTTTTGTCCATGTCGATTGTGCGTTGTCATCTTTCCGGGCAATCATCGTGACTTCTGCATCTTCTCTGCCGACGTTGACGATGACGACCCAGTCTTCCCATGCGGGGCCGACCTCCGGGAAAAAGAGCGTGCGCGGCGCATCCGAGATTACCTGTCCAAATTGTCCGACACTCGTCTTGCCGCCTTGATAGTGGAGGTGGCGTTCTCCGACAATCGGTTGTGAACTTTGCATCTCAACGGTGCCTGTGACGTTACCCATCACGCCTTCATTGAGATCCCAACAGCAGAGCGGTTTGATAACGTGATGGCGTTGGCGTAGCACATCCCCGTTCCTGTTGCGGACGGTGATGTTGACGTGCGCGTCTGCCTCACCGACGTTCAGAACCCGAAACCAGTCGTGAGCACCGGAGACCAGTTCTGGGAAGAAGAGCCGCTGGCCGACTGTTCCATATTCTGGAGCCGCCCCGACAAAATCCAACACATTCGTGTCCTTGTGCATGTGGCGTTCTGCCACAATCGGTTGGTCCGCAGTGAACTGCATTGAAGAGTTCGTTGTAATCTCATCAACGGCGGGTATCCAAGACTCAAAGGAACTTATGGTTTTCTCCGCAGACCAAGTCGGTTGTCCGTTGTCAGCATGCCTCGCGATTCCGGTCACACGGGTGTCTTCGGTTCCTACATTTGTAACTTGAACCCAGTCTTGCCACTCGGGTCCCACTTCTGGAAAATAAAGGGTTGTCGCGCCTGCCATTCCTGCCTCCTGTTTAGAGTCTTTTGTATTACAACACATGCCCACAAGGTTTAATTAAGGACGCTGCTATCAAGATTACTGTTACTATTTTAACTTGCATATATTTATCTTTTCCACTACAATTTTGATCAATCCCATTTGATTCGCACTTACGACGATACTTCACTAAATAGCTTTCGCAATTGCACTACACATCTTGAGGAGAATATTTAATGGCAGCGAAGAAACTCTCAGACGCTGAGATTCAGGAAAACTTGGGGCAGCTCAACGGTTGGACTGTGGAAGAGGGTAAGTTACACAAAGAATTCCAGTTTGATACCTTTGTTACGGCGTTCGGTTTCATGGCGCAACTCGCCTTAATCGCCGAATCCATGAATCACCACCCGGAATGGTTCAATGTCTATAACCGTGTGACGATTGACCTAATGACCCACGATGCCGGGGGCATCAGTGAACTCGATTTTCAGTGGGCAAAGCACGCAGATTCTATTAGCGGTTAACCGGTTTTCTATAGATGCAAATGACATAACCCACGCTGGAGAGACGCATGGATAATACGAAGGTCTTGACTTTAGGATATTTACCCTATTTAATCAACTTTTTTGGCGAAGGTATTGTTAGTGGCAGAGGATTTAAGCATATCCAACATGGTAAAGAACAAGCACCTCAGCAAGAGTATCAGCGACGCGTCTTGGGGTACCTTCTTTGAGTGGTGTGGGAACATAGCCGAAAGAGACGGTTTCCATTTCCACCAAGTCAACCCCAAGAACACTTCGCAAACTTGCTCGGCTTGCGGTAAAAAATCGCCAAAGAAACTTTCGCTGGCGATACGAACCTATGATTGTAGTTTTTGTGGCACGTCTTTAGACCGAGACCACAACGCTGCGATAAATATACTCTTACGGGCGGCTCGCGCCCATCGTGGAGAGCGTTGGGTTACCGACCTCTGTGAAACGAGAAACTTATCGGTAGACCGATAGGGTTTGTTTCTTAACAAGCCACCTGCCTTTAGGCGGGGGTACTATGACAACATAGAAATGGAGAGAAAATGAGTCAGAAAACGTATCGCGCCGCGGCAATCGGGCATACCGGTGCCGGCAACTTCGGACACGGACTCCACACACCGTATAAAGATATAGAGAACGTCGAATTTATCGCTGTCTCTGATCCAAATGAAGAGGGTAGGGAAAAGGCAGCCGCAGAGGCAGGGGCATCGCGCAGCTACGCCGATTATCGAGATATGCTTGAAAAAGAGGATCTTGATATTGTGAGTGTCTGTCCGCGGTGGACATCCGAGCACGTGGCTATGGTAACCGCGTGTCTTGAGGCAGGATGCAGCGTCTACAGTGAGAAACCGATGACGAGTACGCTCGCAGATGGTGATGTAATCGTTGAGACAGCGAAGGCACACGGATTAAAGGTGGCTGTTGCACATCAGGCGGTATATCTCCCCGCGACACATGCGATTAAGGAGATGCTCGACGATGGGAAAATCGGCGCGATCCAAGCCATTCACGCCAGCGGTAAGCAGGATCATCGCGGGGGTGGTGAGGATATGATTGTGCTCGGCACCCACATTTTTAACATGATGCGTTTCTTCGTCGGTGATGTCGCATGGATGCAGTCTCATGTCACGACGAACGGCAAGGAGATCGCATACGGGGACGACCACGAACCCACAGAACCTGTTGGACCCGTCGCAGGTGATTGCATCAACAGTTACTTCGCTTTCAAAAGCGGCGCCTCTGGCTTTTTTGAATCCCGAAGGGATCAAGCTGGCTCCGGTAGATACGGCATGGAAATCGTCGGCAGCGAAGGTATCTTCTCGCTCCGCGGCGATGTTGCCAATCGACTCATGGTCTATCCATATCCGGTACTGCTCCCTTCAAATCCGGATCAGGAGTGGGAGGCAATCGACTTAGATCAAACGCCTTTCTCCAGTGGTAATGAACTCGCGATTCGCGATCTGATTGATGCGATTGAGAACAACCGGAAACCGATTTCCGCGGCGGAAGACGCTGTTGCCGCCTTAGAAATGATCCTCGGTGCCTATGCGTCTCAATTGTCAGGCGGACGCGTCCCCTTCCCAATCGCAAACCGTGAACATCCCTTGAGCAGATAATTCCAAGCACAATGTCCGTTGGCGGGGGGGACCCTCGCCAATACCTCCCTATACCGGAATCATCTTTCGAACACCATCTTCATACTGCACCTGATAATCGGAAGTTGGCACTTCCATTGCCCGGACAGCAAGCTCACCGAACGTAATCAATGGCTCGGAGAGCAGGAGCAGTTCATCGAGGGATTCGGTCGGAGTCTTATCCGTTGTATCCAACACAATCTTCCGTCCTTTCTGTGTAAACAGAGACCTATCGATCTCCTCCTGAAAGAGGCGCTTGAGCGTTGGAATATCGGCTTCCTTGATAATCTGATATTCGTGTGGATCTGTTGCCATCCGTTCCTTAATCGCGTCATCACTCGCGGTGACGTGAATCATTACGACATCTGGCAATCGTGCTTCAATCACCTGTGTTTCATAGCCGCGTTGCGCATTGATGTGATATTTCGAGTAGTATGGGCTTTCTGGATCATCGCCATAGAAGGACGAGTAAACCAGTTCCTCGATATGCCACCCTGCGATCATCGTATTCGCATAGTTTCTAATCACCTCTACGTGATACTGAAGTTGCATCCGCTGCATCCGTTCCTTCACGTCATCTGGGAAATTGACATACGCCGCTCTCGATTCAGGGCTGAGCGTCGAGTCTGGGATCGTGAAGTGATCATCAACGTGGACACTCAGTTTCCGGTGCCGATAGTACTCGGTCATCAGGTCTACCAGCGTCGATTTTCCAGCATATTCGATCCCCACAAAAATACATCTCATAAGAAAATACCTCGCCATTGGAATTGGTGGTGAATGGTAACGTCCCACAGTTTATCTGCCCTTATGTTTATCACGAAAATAGAAAAATGTCAAATACCTATTCCAATTTTTCGGTCGTCTTGACAATTGGACATTTGCACGGTATAATAACTTTAATCTGAACGGTTTTAACACAAGGAGACGCAGATGAAAAAAATTCGGACCGTAGAATACCCTTGAGGACTTTCGGGCAGGTAAGTGCAAAGATCTATAAAACACGCACGGAATTTTGGGACCACTATCAAAATCCAAATCTTCTATAAAGGTATATCACAGATTACATACCATGCTAACAATCGGCAATCTCGACATTCCAAATTTCCCACTGTTGCTCGCGCCAATGGAGGATGTGAGCGACCCGCCTTTTCGCGCCGTCTGCAAAGAGAACGGTGCCGATCTGATGTACACGGAATTCATCTCCTCCGAGGCACTCATCCGTGATGCCGCACCGAGTGTCGCAAAATTGGACATTTTCGAAGTAGAGAGACCCATCGGTATCCAAATTTTTGGGCACAACATCGACGCCATGCGCGCCTCTGTCGAAATTACCGAGAAGGTCCGACCCGACATTATTGACATCAACTATGGTTGTCCCGTTAAGAAGGTTACGTGTAAAGGTGCCGGTGCTGGTATCCTACAGGACATCCCCAAGATGGTAAAAATGACTGCCGAGATGGTAAAAGCCACGGATCTACCCGTAACCGTCAAAACGCGACTCGGATGGGACGATAAGACCAAATATATCGTTGAAGTCGCGGAGCGGCTACAGGATGTCGGTATCCGAGCGATTGCCATTCACGGTAGAACCCGGCGACAGATGTATAAGGGGGATGCCGATTGGACACTCATCGGTAGAATCAAAGACAACCCGCGCATGACAATCCCTGTCTTCGGCAACGGTGATGTTGATAGTCCGCAAAAAGCAGCACAAATGCGGCAACAATACGGTGTTGACGGTATTATGATTGGGCGTGCCGCGATCGGATACCCATGGATTTTCAAGGAGATAAAACACTATTTCGCTACTGGTGAATTGCTCCCACCCCCTTCAATAGATGAACGCATTTCGGTTTTTAGAAAGCACATTGATTTCTCGATCAAATGGAAAGGCTTGAAACTCGGTATCCTTGAGATGCGCCGACACTATAGCAACTATTTTAGGGGCATCCCGCACGTTAAGCCCTTTCGCTATCGTCTCGTCACATGTGATAGTTACGATGGTGTGTTGGACATCGTGGCGGAACTCCGCATGCATGCGCTTATGTCAGGGGTTTCGTGATTAACAGTCAGGGATCAGTAAGCATCGCCCAGGGCAGCTTGATTCTACAGAGGAACTGGGTATCTCTGAAAAAACGCTTGACTCGTAAACTGGATAATATTATCATATAACACAACTATATCTCCGCAGTAAAGGACTCTGAATGGACAAAATACCCTTTATGAAACTCAGCGGGGCAGGCAACGATTTCGTCATTATCAATAATTTGGCGGGAATCGTTGATAGCACCGATACAGATTTTGTGAAAAAACTTTGCCAACGCCGTATGTCAGTCGGAGCTGACGGTGTTCTCCTCGTCGAAAAAGCAGATGACGTTGATTTTCGCATGCGCTACTTCAATGCCGATGGCGGCGAAGTAGAAACGTGTGGGAACGGCGCCCGCTGTATCTCCAAATTCGCCTATCTCAACGGTATCGCTGCTGAACAGATGCGGTTTCTGACGAACGCCGGGATTTATGAATCCCAAATAGTCGGTCAGAACGTTAAAGTGCGTATGAGCGATCCTACGGACATACGGCTCAATGTGCCACTCCAATTGACGGATGGAATGCACACAGTCGGATTCGCGAATAGCGGCGTGCCTCACGTTGTTTTCTTCGTTGAAGACCTGGAAGGAACGGATGTCTTTGATTTAGGACAGCAGACGCGGTATCACAACGATTTCAAACCCGCTGGCACAAACGCCAATTTTATCCGTATTCAGTCGCCAGGGCTGATTGATATCCGGACGTATGAGCGGGGTGTCGAAGATGAGACGCTCGCGTGTGGCACGGGGTCGATCGCTTCGGCTATTGTTGCTGCAACGTTAGGAAAGGTCGCATCCCCGGTTGCTGTCAAAACGGCGAGTGGGGTGGAATTGAAGATTCATTTCGATGTCGAGAACGGCGAAGCTCAAAATGTTTATCTTGAAGGCGATGCTCGCGTTATCTACATCGGTGAGCTCACAACAGACGCATGGAATTATTAAAAGTAGCAGGCCACGCGGCGCAGCTTGCAAGCGCGTATTGCAAGTCCGTTGTGCCGTAGCCAACGAGGAGGGTTTACATGTTTCAAGGCTCTTATGTTGCACTCGTCACACCATTTAAGGACGATGAATCGCTTGACGAAGCGAAACTCAAGGAACTGATTCAATTTCAGCTTGACGGCGGAACACACGGCATCGTCCCGTGTGGCACAACAGGTGAATCCCCCGCGCTGTCTGAAACTGAACATGATAGGGTCATAGAACTCACTGTCGAAACTGTAAATGGACAGGTGCCGATTATCGCGGGTACCGGGTCCAACTCGACAACACGCACGTTGCGGGCAACAGAGCACGCCAAAGCCGCCGGTGCGGATGCTGCTCTGATTGTTACCCCTTATTACAACAAGCCAACCCAAGAAGGGTTGTATGCCCACTATATGAAGATCGCTGACACAGTGGATATCCCGATCGTCATCTACAACGTTCCGGGACGTTGCGGGACCGACATCCTTTCTCCCACGATTGCCCGACTTGCCGAACATCCGAACATCATCGCACTCAAGGAAGCCACCGGCGAACTCAAACGCGCCAGTGAAGTCGTAGACTTATGTCCCGATGATTTCGTTGTGCTTTCGGGTGACGATGTGAACACATTACCGATTATGGCTGTCGGGGGTAAAGGCGTGATTTCAGTTGTGGCGAACGTCGCGCCCGCGGATGTCGCGGAGATGTGCAACGCTTTCCACGCCGGGAATCTTGAACTCGCTCGTAAACTCCACTACAAAACGTTGGCGTTGGCGGTGGATCTCTTTATTGAGACAAACCCAATTCCTGCGAAAACTGCGCTCCACCTGATGGGGAAACTCAACGGGAAATTGCGGTTGCCGCTCGCACCGATGGAGCCCGCGAACCTTGAGTCCTTACGCAAAACGGTTTCGGAAGCGGGGTTGATTTAATCTGAGTCAGATCCTAATAAGCCCTGGGGTGCTTAAATTTGTCTGGGGTGTTATGTCCCGAACAAATTTGAGCATCTATAAAGATGGACGCGCTGGAGATATAAACCCTTAGAAGAATCGTAGCATGAATCGCAGTAAAGCCTTGCTACACAAGGCGCGACGAAAACCGCAATATACCCACTAAAATCCATCCGGCAATAACCTATGCACGGTATCAATCACCAGCTGCTCAACGCCCGGGGCAAATCGAGTGGGTGGACCGAAATAGAGCATCGCACTTTCACCTTCGTAGCCGCCCTCGGCTAATACCCGCTCCGACGGAATATAGCACGGAAACGCGTTCGAGTATGCACCCACCCACAACCGTTCGGCATCTAACTCACTTTTCAAACGGAGCGAATAATCGACAACCACTTCACTCGCAAGGAAAACAATCGCAAGTTCATTGCCGAATCTCCATGCTTGGACGGGATAGGAAAGTTCCGTCTGTAACGGGAGTCCTTTCTGTAGGCGTTCGAGGTGCTTTTGGGCGTGATAAGCATCGGAGCCACCTGCCGCCACGCGTGCTTCCCATTCCTCGCGGGTCGGTAGCGTATCAAAGGGGAGATTAACCCGCTCAAACATGCCAGTGGGGACAGTGGTGAGGGGTTTCGCCTCTTGTTTCAGGAGATGTTGGATTTCTTCCGAGAGTGCTTCTCCGTGTGCTTTCGCATACGCAAGACGGGTGCTGAAAACCTCTTCTTCTCCATCCGGCATCGGCATCATCCGTGATTCAGGGTTCGCATCCGCGCCACATCCGATGGAGATTAAAGCCGTTACGCCGGGCAAAGCGTCTTGGATCGCTTCTTGTGCGAACCCCGCCCAGTCTCCACAGATGTGATTATCGGTGCCAGCTAACGTCGTGGTATGGCAGGCGTAACTTGCCCAGACGGCGCGGAGTGTACCGTCCTCACGTGTGATTTGCATACACGGTAAAGAATGGTCTACCGGTCCACCTTCCGTGCGTCTATTTTTGGCGAAACCGAGTTCTCCGATGCTCCAACTTAAACGTGATGGTTCGCGATTTGCGAGTGCCTCCAAGGCAACAGCTTCCATCCAGTCCTTAAATTGAGCGGTATATCGGTCTATCGTTTCCTGATGTGCGGGGGGTATATCCGAACTAAACAGGAAAGGTGCGGCGTTTGTCAGGCACGGAGCACTGTGTGTATGCGTAAAGCATACCACGAAATGGGAACGCGGGATTCCCGTTTTCTCCTGAATTCGGTCGGACACTTCCTCGGTTAACGCATCCGGTAAGCCGCAGTTTTCGACCATTACTAAGACCACGGGTTCATCTGCGTCACTGCCGATAGCGAGTGCCTTTGCCCATATTCGCTGGATGATACCGTCGGACTCTGTGCGACGACTTCCGTAGCCGCTCAGTCGGATCGGATAATCTGGCGTAATATCTACTTCAGCAACACCTACCTGAATAACGTTGTCTCTATCTGCCATGTGAGGTTCCCTCCCTGAGTTAGAAGCGTAGCGTGAATGCTAATAAGTGCTTATCTGATTCGTATGTGAAATTTCCGAGCATCAGGGCGTATTCCAAATACGTGGTTCCAAGTCTGAGTCCAACACCGAATGAGAAATGCAGCGTTGCATCTGTCCGTCCCGCACCGAGTCGGAGTGCCACCGTTTTTGGTGCCATTTCAGTCCATGTTTTCTGAAATTCGCTGCCAACCGCGAAACTTATTCCTTTTTGCCCAAAATCCCGCCAAAGATCCGCTGCGACTGTAAGCCATTCCAGCGGCTCATACGCAGCACCCATACCAACTCGGAAAGGGTGCGGTTCTACCAAGTCTGCTCTCAGGAGATTTTCAAAAAGGACACCTACCAACAACGGCGGATTCGTCTGCTTTGGGTCAAACCATATTGGACGTTGAAACCCGATGTCCAGTTCTAATCGGTTGACTGTTCTTTCAAGGGTCGGTTGGTGTTCATGGACGATGTCTCGGACTCTGTCCCCGAATTGTAGTTCTTCGACGATTGCCTCAATCAATTCTTCAGGCACATCTACGTCTACTTCGGGTCCGTGGCGTGCTTCCAAATTTAAAGTTGAGATCGTCATTCCTCGGTTTACGACCTGCTTTAACAATCTAAGGCGCAGACCCGTTGCGGATTTTCCGAGTTCACGGCTGATCCCTATTGTCCAACTCCTTTCTTGGAGCAAGTCATAGCGTGTGAACAGATCGGTTGTAGCGGAAAATTGTCGTAAGTTTCGACGATATTCGGCATGGGTCCTTTCAAGTGTGAAGTCCACAAAATTTGTAAATCGTGCAGCATATCCAGCACTCGTCCCCCATTTACCAAATGCGTGTGAATAGTAGAACGCTGGCGAAATATCGATATTGGCTTCAGTCGCGAATTGCACAGTTCCGTGTTTCGGGAGTTCTGCCCAGTGGATATTTTCAGCCGTAGCACCCAACGCGAGGTTATGGTGTTTTACACCCACAAGCGATGCTGGATTCCCAAATATGCCTGCGTCCTCCGCAGCCGTTGCGATACGGGTGCCTCCCATCCCAGCAATGCGAAGTATCTCATTCGCTGCACTGGGTAAAGATATAACGGCAGTTAAGATGCCGAGTGTTAAGATAGCCGTAAAATGTCGGACGTTAAGACACTTCACTAACACCATGTTGCTGTCCGCTAAAAAATATCTGCAAGGACAACGTCCGCAGCAGCTCAGATTTAATCGTTAGAAAATTGTGAATCCACACTCATCACCTCGGCGAAAATATCCTCTAACGTATGTTTCACCCCACGAAGCTGGCGAAGCTGCACACCTGTATCGTAAGCGAGTTTGAAAAAGAATGTCGTCTCCGTCTGCTCCTGATGTGCGGACGTAACACGCAGCCGTTTATCGGGGTGCAGTTCGACCTGAAAGTTATGACGTTCCAAAGCGGTGATGTAAGCATCACTGTCACCTACGATCTTCAGATCGAAAGATTGTCCTTTGTTCTCTTTGAGTGTTTCTATCTGTCCTTGGATAGCAACACTGCCGTGTGATAAAGCAACTATTTCTTTACATGCGAACTCCACATCGGGGAGCAAATGTGAAGACAAGATAACATTGATGTTCTTATCGGTTGCGATGTCTTTAACGAGTTCGAGCATCTCTTCTCTACCGCTGGTATCCATCCCATTTGTGGGTTCATCAAGAAGCAAGAGTGTTGGGTCATGGACGAGTGCTTGTGCTAACTTCACACGTTGTTTCATACCTGCGGAGTATCCGTCCACGGTGCGATACCGTTCTTCATCTAAACCCACGTAATAGAGCACTTCGTGTGCCCGTTGCAGTGCATCGCGTCTCGGCATTCCACAGAGTTCTCCTGCATAAGAGACGAATTGGACAGCGGTCATACCCGGTATTAAACACTCATCTTCCGGCATGTACCCAACCTGTTTCCGAATTTCCAATGGATGCGTCTGCGCATCCAATCCGAATACAGTAGCTGCCCCTTCATTCGGTTTGAGGAAGCCGAGAAGTGTCTTAATCAGTGTGCTTTTCCCTGCCCCATTCGGTCCGAGTAAACCAACAGCACCGCCTTCTACCTGCAGTGAAAGGTTATCTAATGCGGTTGTCGTGCCAAATAAAAGTGAGACATTCTTTACTTCAATCAACATCTTCATATAGGCCAATCTGGTTTCCGATGAGATTTAGTGTTCGTTGTTATGATTAACCGGACGAAAGGTCCTTTTTACACGGGGACCTATCTGCGTTAAGATTTCATAGGAAATTGTTCCAGCACGCTGGGCAACTTCATCGACCGTGATTTCGGCGTTTCCCTGTTTCCCGATCAGCACCACTTCATCACCAATAGATACCTTGTCCGAAGGCTCTAACTGCACCACACTTACGTCCATGCAAACCCTCCCGATAATCGGGCGACGCATCCCCCCAATTAACACCTCGCCGATACCAGACAGTGAGCGCGAATAGCCGTCCCCGTAACCTATCTGCACCATCGCCACACGCGTCGGATAAGGCGCTTTATACGTCAATCCGTAGCTGACACCCTCCCCTTCGGGAATAAAACCCGTCCAACCGATACAGGACTTCCATGTAAGTGCCGGTTTTAATGGGATAGGTTTTTCAGTTGTCGGGTAGACTCCATATAGACTCAAACCAGGACGGACGGCATCGAAATGGGATTCAGGCACCAACAACGATGCTGCGCTGTTTGCTACATGCACTATTCTCTCGTTGTTGTCCGCAAGCAGAGATGAAAACCGCTTTAACTGAACAGAAACAAAACTTTTATCTGCCTCATCCGCGGTGGCAAGGTGTGTAAAAAGCCCTTCAGTTTCAAGCCGTGGCAGCGTCTGCAATCTATCCAGAAACTGCGAGGCTTCTGTCCAACACACACCACTCCGATTCATTCCAGTGTTTACATTGACGTGAACCTTCGTAGGCGCGGTCTCTGAGGCAATTTCATTCAATGCTGTCGCGAATTCCCAATTCCCTATTGATGGTGTCAGACTGAATTCAACGATGTGTTTAACCTGCGTAGGCAAACAACTAAAGAGGATAAGAATCGGTGTGCGTATATCCGCTTGACGTAGTTCAATGCCTTCTTCGACCGTTGCGACTGCAAATATATCAGCGATTGGACGCAGTATTTCTGCTACACGCACTGCGCCATGACCATAAGCATCTGCTTTCACAACCGCAATCAACTGTTTACCTGTGTGTCTCTTGATTGCTTCAGCGTTGTGTTTGATTGCCAGTAGATCGATTTCTGTGTGTGTTCGGAAATAAGGCATGTTGTTTTTTACCTTGCTGCGTCAACACGAAAATTATATCACAATTTACACAAATTTACGAGTTGTGTTTCGTTCATTTTGAATTTTAGGGTTAGTTTGTAGTAGTGCGATTCATCGCACTGCCTCGCAATGAGAAGAACAGGCAATGAATTGCCTTACTACGAACGGGGTTGACCCCAGGTTGAGACTATATCTAACAGGAATTTCAGATCTGCGCGAATAGCCGTGCTACTGTGTTTCTTGCTTTTGGGAGGAAGTAGCACCCCCTTGGAACCACAAGAACAGCAGGATAAATACAATGGAGTTCGCCAACAGCATCGTTGAGATGGCATTAATCTTCGGTGTAATCCCGAATTTCAGCAGCGAATAGATATGCACAGAGAGCGTCGTATAACCCACACCAGCCGTAAAGAACGTGATAACAAAGTCATCAATAGAGAGCGTGAAGGCGAGCAGCGCACCGCCAATAATTCCAGGGGCGATCAGAGGGAGTGTTATCCGCCAAAAGGTCTGCCATTCGTTCGCGCCGAGGTCGCGCGCTGCTTCTTCTAAGGTGTTATCGTAACCTTGCAGGCGTGCCCGCACGACAATCGTAACGTATGCGATGTTGAAAACACCGTGCGCGATGATGACGGTAATTAAGCCGAGTGGAATCCTGACTTGTACGTAAAAGGTCAACAACGCAATCGCCAACACGATGTCAGGGATAATAATCGGAAGATAGAGCACTCGGACAAGGGCGGTTCGGAAACGGAAGTGGTGTCGTTCTATAGCGAGTGCCGCTGCTGTCCCGATAACGGTAGCGATCACAGTCGCAACGCCTGCTACCATCAAACTATTACAACACGCCCGCCACAATGCTGCATCTTCAAACAGTCTTGCATACCAGTTGAATGTAAAGCCTTCCCAAACGGAGATCTGTTCGCCACTGTTGAATGAGAACACCACAACCGCTAAAATCGGCATATATAAAAAGAGGTAAACCACCCCTATATTGGCTTCGAAAACACGTTTCATTTTTAAATTCTGCCCTAACGCGGACTGTCAGGTTGTTCCTCGTTTTGTTGTAACGCGCGGAAATATAGCACGGTGCCGACCAGAACGATGCCCATCAGCATGAACGAGAGTGCCGATCCGAAGGGCCAATCCCGTGCCGTTTTGAATTGCCGCTCAATGACGTTCCCGATATAACTCACTTTTCCACCACCGAGAAGATCCGGCGTTAGAAACGCACCTACCGTCGGAATAAAGACTAACATCGAACCCGCAAGGATACCGGGCAAACTCAGCGGCACGGTTATGTGCCAGAACGCCCGGCGTGGCGGTGCGCCTAAGTCCTGTGCGGCTTCTAACAGCGACACATCCAATTGCTCCAAAGCAGCATAGAGTGGGAGTATCATGAACGGCAGGTATCCATAAACGAGTCCTATTTGGACAGCGAGGGGTGTGTTCAGCAGTTCTAACGGACTCCAATTCGGGAGGACGGCTCCCAAGAGGTTGTTCAGGAGTCCTTCTGTTCGTAGTATCAGGATCCACGCGTAGGTCCGAATGAGGAAGTTCGTCCAGAATGGAACGACCACGAGCAGTAACAAGACGTTTCGATGTTTCGGTTTATAGCGTGCCAGATAGTAAGCGAACGGATAACCGAGGAGTAGACAGACTGCAGTGCAGACCAACGCTGTCGATACCGAACGCCAGAGAATACCGAGATACAATCCATCAAACAGACGTTGGTAGTTTTCCCATGTGAAGTGCCACCGCACCCCGCCGTATGTGCCGCGCTCTATGAAACTATAAATAAATACCGATACAAGTGGAAGCAGAAAGAAGCAGACAAGCCAGAATACAACAGGGAAAAGGAGGATAAGGAGGTGGTAGTTACGACGCATATTCGCTCATGAACTCACGGATGGTGTTCTGCATATCCCATGGATCGGTAATTTCAAGAAACGCCCATTCTCCAAAGTCACTATGGCTATTCACAGCCGGCAACCACATATTTTCGACAGTATTTACTTTTTGCAGTTTGTCTTCCCGTTCCCTACCTGAAGTTTCAAGAATCAGGTGCACGATATTATCGCCAGAATTATCGCCGGGCTTTCGGATGCGGGTAATGAAATCGGGAACATATTGCCAGCTCATTCCATTGTGGTTGGTATACGGAATGGTGAAATCCAAGTTGTGGTTCTTGACATAAGCAACAACTTCATCCATCTGCTCCAGTGCCTGTGCGGTTTTCTGTTCCCACGAATCTGTATCCGCGACGACATGTGAAATATGGCATTTATCCGGTCGCGTTTCCCATGTGGGTTGCGTCGTCTCAAACGCCACCCCTTCTGTGGATCCGGTACGCTCCTTGTCTCGGAAAATTGGAAGGAAAGTTTTAGGTTCAGCGTCCTTTTCGGAATCACTGTTTTGGGTTTGTGATTCTCCCCTGAGAATTGCTTGATAAATCCGAAACGCGCCTTTTCGTGCAATCTCTCCAATATGAAAATACTGAGGATACATGTTGTCTTTATAGGTAACGCATTCTTTCATCCAACGGCGCGTGATACGAAGCACTTGCGGAAACAGCCACCACTTTGCATCGTTATCATCGTCGCGAAGATGTCTCTCCATGACCATATTCGCGAGAGAATACTCGGTTTCTTGTTCTCGAAATCTCGTTAGATAAGGTAGTTCAACTTCTTTACTTTCCCCAGTTAGGTCCTGGATTTCGACACGTGCCGGGATCTCCGCGGTGGAGAGTTCATAACGAGACTCTGGGGTGAAAATAGCCTCAATTTTTTCAGGGGGGCGGTGGCGACGGTAACCGGCAATTATTGGAAATGTGATTTCACACGCTGCCTGCCGTTCGGGGAGTGCTTCCACTTCTGTTACAGAACCTGGACGTATTGCCCTTCCGCTGCCCGTTGCTGGGATAAATGAGAACGGCACACCGTAGACTTCTGCATATTCCGGTGGAAACGTCTCCAACGCAACCTGTTCTCCGTTGACATGAACAGTTGTCTGTTCTACATCGTGACTGGAGCGGCGCAAGCCTCTGCCGACGACCTGTTCACAGAGCAGCTGCGTGCTAAAGGCGCGCACGCCAAGGATATGCGTCACACGCTTCGCATCCCACCCTTCACTCAGCATTGAAACGGAGACGACACACTTTATCTGCTCACCGAGTTCACCTTTCTTGCCGACAGTGTTCATCACTTCGCGCAATAGATCCCCATCTGTAACTTTCTCTACGTTCATCTTGCGCCTGAATTGTTCAATCTGCGTTCGAGCGGCTCTCTTGAAGGTGTTGCTAAGTGCCTCACCGGACTCCAATTGCTTGCTATCAATCAGAATTGTGTTCAATTGATCGCTCCATACACCGTTGTCCTCGTTATTGAATATCGAAAGATTGCCTTTAACAACTATATTTTCCCCATCGGGAGTCTTTTTCTCCCACCCAGCGATCCAGTCGTAAACGAGTTTGGAAACTTTTGTGTTATTACAAACAACAATCAGGACAGGTGGGGTTAACCCATGCGGGTCTTTTTGCCACAAATCATAAGATTTTTCATAATTGCTATAGAGGCTTTGAAGTGCTGTTTCTAATTCTTGTGGCAGCTGCGGTTCACCCTCAGAAACGATTTTGCTGAGTTTCGGACGGACAGTATCCCAGAGACGGCGATAAATCGGATCCTCTTTCATTGCATCGTCAGCCACCGGCACGCGAGGCACTTTCGCGATACCACATTCGATCGCATCGATTAACGCAAAATCGGAGACCACCCACGGAAACAACACCCCCTCATTGAGTTTCTTTCCAGTTGGTGTCGTTGTGGCATATCCTGACCCTTTTAGGAAGAAAGGCGTAGCCGATAAATCATAGACCTGCTTTACACCGATTTTTGCTTTCACGGCTTCAAGTCCGTTTATCCACAAACGTGCCTCATCTTCCTTTGATTCGGATTTTTGCTCTTTTTTCGGACGGTAGCAATGGTGTGCTTCATCGTTTAGGACAATGATATTCTTTTTCTTACCGAGCCCCCGACAGACCCGTATTACCATCTCTTCCGGCGTTTCTGTGAAGTTTTTAGCACCCTCACCGAGGACCTTTTCGCCTATTCTGCTTAATTCGTCCTTCTTCCGGCGTTGGAAGGCATGATAGTTCGTAACAACGATTTTCGCCTGACAGAGTGCGTCATAGTCCCCACGTGGAACCAAATTCATTTTCTGATAGTCGTTGTCAGATTTTTCTGGATAGAGAACCTGAAGCCGATCTCGAATTGTAACACCGGGAGCAACGATGAGAAACGCGTCAGCGAAAATGGTTCTTTTGGGACTCGCGATTTTGTTCAGTGTATGATACACAATGAGCATCGCCATCACAACTGTTTTACCACTACCTGTCGCCATCTTGAAAGCGATTCGGAAAAGATCGGGGTTTGCCTCCGCATTCGCTCTTACAAGTTGTCCGTGAAGTGAATCATTTCGCTGTTTGTTGTCACATTCATTGAGATAGATAGCAGTCTCCACGGCTTCATGTTGACAGAAAAAGAGGCGAGGTTCATTTTCTGGATTATTCCAATGCTCAAGGAGTCGTCTCGTCGTCGGCGTTACGCCAGGGTAGCCGCTGTTGCGCCACGCCGTTACTTGTGTCCGCACGCTATTGATAAAGGCGTTTGCCTGCCGGAGATCTTGGTCGGGAAGTTCAAATTGCATCTGGTCCTGCCCTGACCGTTTTTTCGGTTTCGGAAAGGGCATGAAGTATTCACTTCTACGTCTGCCATCGGCAATCTCTTCCGTGATACCGCGCGCATTGAATTTGAAATGCCGTTCTGGTTCTTCAAATGGGCTGTTGATAACTGGGTTTTCTATGGTAACTTTTGACATGTAGATACCTTCTATTCGGTTCGTGACTGTCGTCTTTTCTCACGGCGTTCATGCAAATCGCGGATGTTCTCCTCACAGATAAATTCAACTATTAAGCCATTCTCAATGAATAGGTTTCGAGAGCCATACCATTGACTATCTACCGATTGTAGAAGCGTTGCTTGTTGCTGATACACCTGCTCGTACACAACTGCTACAGCAATAAATTTCTTATCGTCCGAGTCAAAGCCCCTGAAAGTACCGGGTAATTCTTCAAAACCAGTTCCATGTTCAAATGGTGTGAGAGACACTTGCACGCATTCCTCTGGATTCTCATAATTGCGGATGAACCATTCCAAAAAGGACCCACCGTTTCGCGGGTCTGTCGTTGAATCGTCGTCTTCAAGATAGTTTATGTACTCACGGAGAATTATCCAATCGTCATCAATAACCACTCTTTCAGGACCTTCAATAATCTCATCTAATCGTTCTTGACATGCAGTTACGCATTCGTTCCATGCCTGTTCAGACATGCCTTTTGCGGTTAAAATAACGTTTGTATCTATGACAACAGCGTTCATTAATCCTCTGCTTTCTTCTGGCGTTTCATCTGTTCTCGTGCCATCTTAACGAGGTCGCCTCGGACATTACCAAAGAAATCTTTCGGCCAATTTCTGATGTTACCGATCTCATCTACCTCTAATGATTTGATGGTAGAAACCCCGTTTTCATTTTCACAAAAATAGAGAGCTGTATCCTTTGCAGCGATCTGCTGTTCCGCGATACGCAGTTGCAGGCGCGTTAGTAGGTGTTCGCTGTGGCTCTCTACCAGAATCTGAAGACTGCGCTCTGTGATAACCTCTATCAGCAGGTCCGCAAGATCAGCTTGTGCTTTGGGATGCAGATGAGTACCAGGTTCTTCCAGAATCAGCGTTGATCCTATTGGAACATAATAACACAAAACGAGAATCGGTAAAAATTGTGCTACTCCATATCCTATGTCTGCCAACGTTACTCTGGCACTATTAAGGCTTTTTTGGATGCGCATCTCATAGCTCCTTTCATTCCGCAAGCCTATTCGCTGAAACCAAAATCCGTATGCTAGTTCCATTTTTTGGAGCCATGCCGAGATTCTCTCCTCAATTGGGACATCTTTCCCTTTATAAGGGGTCATTCGCTGATCTACACGCGCCGAGAGCAGGGCATCAATGGTTTGATTACCCCACTGTCCAGTGTCCTCAGGGTAATTTCCTTCCCAATGATAATGACGTTTAGGATGGGCGCGGGTTGAGACAATATAGTAGATGTGAGAAAACATTTCCTCAAATTTAGAGGAAAGCAAGTTTAAAAAGTCGTTTGACCCCGGAAAATCGTTTGTTGTCTCTTCTATACTATAGCAGTTTTTATAGCTTCCTGTGAATAACCGTTTATCCTGATAGAGAATATCGTTGCCCTCTAATTTTATTTTTTTAATCCTACCACCGATGTCATAACAAATACGATTCACAGTCTGTGAGTTACCATATTTCTGGATAGTAGTCTCAAAATTAAAAGAGTCGAATGTTACTTCATCGGGCTTCAACCCGTATTGAGAAATTCTGATTGTTGTTGATTCCGGGAATTTACATCCAAATGCTAATTCAAGTTGTTTCGCATCTTTATGTCCATGAATCACTTCGCGAAAGTTCCCGAGATTGATGAGCGAATTTTCATCACCGAAGAAGATAACTTCTTTACTCCCAACAGTCTGTTTAAGCAGCAACAGCATCTGCAACAGACTGCTCTTTCCAGAACTATTCGTCCCAAAAAAACCCGTCAACGGTGCAAGTTCTACCTCACCGCTGTCCTTCCATGCTTTGAAGTTCTTTAACCGTATGTGCGTAATCATTTTCCTATTCCTCTTTGGTGTGGATCCTAACTATCCTCTTCACAGATGGAATCAACTCGGACACCATAGGCAGCAAGTGCTTCCCGAAATTCCTCCCAGCCACTGTCCTCCGCTTTTAGAATTGGTGCCTCTTGTCCAGTGTCGGACTGGTATGCAAGCGCAACCGCCACAAATTTCCGGTCCTTTTTATGAAAGCCTTTTAGTGATGCATCATCATTCGGAAATTCTTCAAAATCGGTACCGTTTCCAGCCAAGGGTGTGATTGGCACTCTAATAACTTTCTCTGAATTCCACATCCTTCTTACCAATTCTTGCCAAAACCGATCTCCAAATCCGCGCCCCTTTTTATTCAGGTTTCTTCGGTACTCTTGAATTATTCGTTTTTTATCATCAAGGAGAACTCTTTCAGATTCCCGGAGGATCTCAGCGAGCCGCGCCCGACAACGGATAATGCATTTGCAACGCGCCTGCGGTGCAGCGGCTTTCCCATTTGCAACCACCATCACATTCGTATCAATTATAACAGCGTCCATTAACCCTCCGGATCCTGGTCGTTTAGGTGTTCGGCCTGTTTGTCAGTCATAGCAAACATATCACCCATCACATCGCCAAAGAAGTTGTCGGGCCAGTTTTTGATGTCCCCTGATTCAGTTACTTCCAGCCGCTCTTTGGTTGACTCCCCGTCGATATTCCGGCAGAAATAGAGGGCGACATCGTTCTGATCAATCTCCTTTTCAGCGATTCGGCGTTGGAGACGGGTTAAGAGATGTTCGCTATGGCTCTCTACCAAAATTTGCAAATTGCGCTCCCTGATAACCTCTAAAAATAAATCTGCAAGATCGGCTTGTGCCATCGGGTGAAGATGGATGCCGGGTTGCTCCAAAATTAGCGTTGATCCTTCTGGTACATAACAACAATGCACCAGCAAAGGGAACAAATCACCGACTCCATGCCCCAGGTCGGCTAACGTGACTTCTGCGCTACTCGGGGTTTTTCGGATGCGAATTTCGTAATTGTTATCATCAAGGTCCCCGATCGGAATAAGCCGAAAAGAGTGAGCGAGTTCCATCTTTTGAAGCCATTTAGATATCCGCTCCTCAATTGGGACACTTTTTCCATTGTAGGCGGTTGTTAATTGTTGAACGCGCGCAGAGAGTAGCGCGTCAACCGCTTTATTCCCCCACAGATCTACCTCCTTAGGATGTGTCTTTTCCCAATAATAATAGCGCTGCGGGTGAACGCGAGTTGGTCCAAGATAATAGACACCGGCAAATAGTTCTTCAAACACAGCAGAAAGCGGACCTAAAAATTCATCTGATAGTCCTTCCGATGTCATATAGCAGTTTTTTATTCCTATTGGTGCCTTCTTTATATCTCCATAATAAAGGTGCCATTTTCGGTATGCTATTCTCTGAATCGCCTCAGGTCCAACTGTGTAAGAAAAGTGTTCAAGAGTCCTATCGACCTTACTTCCACTGATAGCAGTGTCGAAAGTGAAACTATCAATATCCAACGGAACCAAGTCATAACTTCCTATGTATCTATCGTGTTCTTGAAGGGTCATTATAGTTAATGGCTCTTGAAGTTTACATCCGAACTCCAACCCAAGCGTTACCTCTGAATTGTGCCTATGAATGACTTCATCGAAACTGCCAAGATTAACAAGAGAGGTTTCGTCACCCAAGAAGAGAATCTGGTCGCTCCCAACAGTCTGTTTAAGCAACAACAGCATCTGCAACAAACTACTTTTCCCAGAACTGTTCGTGCCAAAAAAGCCCGTCAATGGCGCGAGGTCCACCTGCCCGCTATCTTTCCACGATTTGAAGTTCTTTACCCGTATATGCGTAATCATTTTTTGCCTCCATTTATCCCTATTATACGCAGTTTCTCAAGGCAATTCAAGGTAAATCTAAACGGGTGTATAAAGGTTTTGACAAAGCATTGATTTTTTTGTTATGTTGGGTTGGTTTACATAGCACTCCGCTGGAGTGCGGGTACATGACGCACATTTTTCTATAGACATATTGCTCCGCTGGAGCAAAGAGGCCCCTCTTGATAAGTCAGGATCTCTTCACACCAAAGGTGTGATATGTCTATAGAACTCGGAATGCCCAAACCACGGCACTCCAGCGGAGTGCTATGTCTGAGGGACTCGGGGACGCTGCCAAAATATTTATACACCCCTAAACTGTGGAAAGATATGGATTTGCAGAAAACGTCTCTTAAAATCCGTGATAATCCGCATAATCTGTGTAAATCCGCGATTCAGACAATGAACGTCCTCTTAAAATCCGCGTCCTCCGTGTCCTCCGCGATAATCCGCGATTCAGACAAATAGCACACGCCCCTTATACTGATCCCCATAATGCACGCAAACTAAAAGTTTACGCTACAAATGCTAATCCGTGTAAATCCGCGATTCAGACAACCACCCGTCCTACACCTTATACTCCTTCATCACCTCATCCCCGTAGTGATTGATAACCTTCACCGCAATCTTACCCGTCTCAGGCTTCGGAAACGGAAGACTCTCCGTTCGATAGAGTGCTTCCCACGCCTCCGCGTCAATCTCCGAATTCAACGCGCGTTGCAGTTGTTTATAGGGTTCATCTGCCCCAGTGAAATACGCATGTCTTACGAAAAATGCCTCACCCGTATAGGCAGTGTCAATAAACCAACACGCAATATCGTCCGGTGTATTGGAACGAGCTAACCCTTTTTTGGGGTCATATACATCTACACCCAAGAGTTTTACAGAGACGGTGTCATCTTCATGCTCTACAATCTCAATATCTGGCTCTCCGAACACCATGAACAGGTTCCCGTCCCCCGTATTTTTGAGTTCACGCACTAAGAGTTCCGGACTCATCTTGACAGGTAGAATCGTAAGAGGCCCCATGCGCGTGCTTTCATCAGCCGTGTAGCCTTCAAAGGCAAACCCAACAACAATCAGCATGTCAAATTTAGGAATGCGGCGTATTGCTGCTTTAGCAGCTTCTTTTATCCATTGACGACCCACCGTATCATACTCCGGCCCGATACTAATGGCAACACTTTGCGTTTCGCCGTTCTCACCCGTATGCACGCCTTCCGCATGTAACCATTCACCGGGAAGTGATTCCAACCAGTCGAAGGTGATGCGCTGATCCTTGAGACGAGTTTGCACACCGGCTGTTTTAAGATGCTCAAGAATATGTTGATGGTAATCCTGCGAAGTTTTGGAAGAAGTGGTCTTTGGTGCAGTATCTTCAGTATCCGAAGGATCCAAAACGAGGTGTGGCGATAGGCTCTCCATGGTAAAGGGACCTGTAACACGAACCCGTTTTCTATCTTCATAAGGCCAATCGTAGAGGATTTCATTTTTGACACGCCGGGCGGTGGAGGCATCCATTTCCTGTTGCCGCTCACGCTTGAGAGAGAGCCATTGACGATGCAACTTCTGGAACTCCGCATCCGACTTTGGGTTAATTTCGATCGGAACTTCCCATTCCTCCCAGTTCTGCCCGATAAGGTGGTTCATTGCTGCACGCAGCGGATCCAATTTCTTCGCATATTCAGTATGGATGTCGTCAATCTCTGTATTATTTGCTATGTCTGAGAGAGTGACATGCGGTGCGGTTTGATAGGCAAATCCTTGCTTGATGTCGTTTGCATCCTCAAGCTGATAATAGGGATACTGAGCAGCCATAAGACGAGTGCGTGCTAACGCGAGCGCGACGCGGGACGTATCTACTGTTATCCAGCGTCTACCCCACTGTTCAGCGACATATGCGGTCGTGCCACTGCCACAGGTTGGATCCAAGACGAGATCGCCGGGGTCGGTTGTCATCAGCATGCAGCGTTGAAGAACAGTTGCATTTGTTTGAACAATATAACTTTTATCTTGAGCAGAAAGCTGATCAGTCCAAAGATTTCCTAGCTCCATGTAAGGAAAATCGGAAAAGTAAAATTTATAACGGATGGTTGCATCAGTCGAAATTATCCTATCTGATTTTGCCAATCGTGATAATCCGTCAGAGCTGCATCGCCAGCCCCGGCCTGTTGCCGGGTTGTATTCCTGATTGCGAAATATAAAAGGTAAGGTGGCTATTCCACTCCCAGAGGTAGAGGCTAAGCTGCTACTGGAGAAAAAATTAGTGCCTTCAGGAAGATCCACGATTGGATTTCCATTAGAAAAAGCAGGGACTGTTTTGCTATTCGGTAGTTCTGCTGTAGAAAACCTTGAACTGAGCTCCTTTTTCATAAATAAAGGGTAAAATTTTAACTGCTCGCGATCTTTTGCATACCAAAGGATGAAATCATTTAGAATTGACAGATGCTTGCTCGTAGATGTACTACGGGTTTTAAAAACAATCTCTCCTACAAAGTTTTCACTTCCAAATACCTCATCTAATAAGCATCTCACGCGGTGGACGTTCTCATCACTAATCTGAACAAAGATACTGCCACTATTCGCGAGCAGTTCATAAGCAACAGTTAGGCGATCGCGGAGGTAAGTAAGGTAAGAATGAATGCCGAGTTCCCACGTATCACGAAACGCTTTCACTTGTTCTGGCTGCGGTGTAACGTCTTCTACTTTCGTATCACTGACTTCACGCTTTCGGGTGCTAACCTGCCAATTACTACTAAATTTGATACCGTAAGGCGGGTCAAGGTAAATCATCTGCACCTGTCCCTTGAGATGTTCCTTTTCAGCGAGGGAGTTCATCACCGCGAGTGAATCTCCCAGGATAAAGCGGTTGTGCCAATTCTGCTCGTGCTGATAGAACTCAATCTTTTGGGAAAAGTCAAGGTCGTTGAACCCTTCAAACAGCATTTCGGTTTGATCGGATTCCCGCCGTTTTTGTGCCCGCAGATTTTCAATAATCGCTTGCGGTTGGATGTGTTCTTGTGTGTAGATAGGGACAGTTTGAACCTCAAGATCGCTATCGTTCTGTTGGTCCTTGCCTTTCCAGACCAGTTGCGGGTCTAATGCAGTATCACGTGGGTAACGGGTGGGTGCATATTCCTCATCTTCGGCGAAACCACTCAATTCTTGTGTCGGGTTGTTCGGAAGTGTGTCTGGGTGTTCATAATGCTCAATCGGTTTTTTCGGCATTGTGTCTTCTCCTCTCGTGCTACATGATACTACACATATTAACACGAATATGAGATCGTTGCAATAGATACGAAAAATTAGGGAGAGCTCTTTAGTTTTCCATTTTTTCGCCGAATGTTAGGAACCCCGATCCTGCGAAAACAACCTTCACATTCCAAAAAATCTGATAAATTTCTAAGACTGAATCATTCTGTAGAATATCTATTTTTATGTTGACTAAAAATATGTTTTTGGATACAATATTATTACTAAGTTTTACGGCTTGTGCCAATTAACTCATTGTTTTTATTATTTTCACAGATATTGATATTATCCCATAAACATACCGTCCCTACCGGACTAAAAAGAGGTGTTAATGACGCATTTCTATAAACATATTGAAGAAATACCCAAGCAAATAAACCCTACGGGACTAAAATCATATCCATATATGAGAATTGCGGACAAAACGTTATTCTTATGTGAATTAATATTTTACAAATCGTTATTTAGTACCACTCGTGAACTTTGGACAATTGTAGCATAGGAAACCGTTGGTCTCCTGTGCTTGTGCTATATTTGACGCGACAACTCTGTGAGAATCTCACGAGGCAGACGCATCATCTGGTAACCAACGCGTTGAGAGTTAGACGCATACGTTACCTGCTTTTTTACACGCTGAATTGTGATTTCTATAGATCACCGATCCTCCTACAAAAATCGAGGAGACGATATTTTTCGCTGTAATTCGCAGCATTTCGCTAAAGGAGCTAACGATATTTTTCGCTGTAATTCGCAGCATTTCGCTAAAGGAGCTAAAAAATGAGCAAAAAACACCAGAACCAAAACCCACAGTTGCCACGCGCCGTTGAAGAGAAACCAATTGTTTATGACGACATGCAACTTGAAGAGGTCCGAGAAATCGCAGCCTTGCCACCGATCCATCTCTCACCCGATGAGATCGAATTTGCCATCAGTTTGTTTGCCAGAGGTTTCGCACGGGGGGATGTCGTCCTCATACTGATTGAGACGTTCCCCAAGCTGCAAGAGCAGGCCGACGCAGACGATACTTTCAGAAAAAGACTCTCCGATCGACTCCGAACCTGTGACCCCACCAGTGCTGTCTTCGCACATTCCCGGTATAAGACCCTTTACAATCTCCACCAAGAACACGTCCGTCAGACACTCGGACATACGTATGACCGGATAGACAGCAAGTTGAAGGATACACTCCTCACCCGTGTTGAGGCACAGACCAAGCGTCTACAAAAAATTGATACCCGCATCGACCACCTACACGAACAGCATAGCCATTACCAGACGGAATACGCAGAAGCCCTACTGCCAGGGGAACGCGACGACTGTTTCCGAAGGCTCCACGCCACAGATCAGTCGCTTCTCAAGTGGTATAACGTCCGGATGAAGGAAGAACAACAATTGATGAAATTATTTATCTCTCTCAAAACACTGGAGACAAAGCTATCAGGTGTCGCAAGCCTACACGCCACATATACGCCCCAAGAATGGTGATAGCCCCCATATTTTTCCTCCAAATTCATTTCTGATGCCATCGAACCTCTTGAGTTCCGTAGGAACGCTATGTTTATAGAAAAAAGAGACCCCTCTTTTGAGCTCCGTAGGAGCGGCATATAGCAGTTATAGACATGCCCCTTATAGGGAACCTGTGGTTCTAAGGAAAACGCTGCTATAAACATAACGTCCTTACAGGACTAAAGACCCTCAAGACAGAGGCATCGAACCTCTTGAGTTCCGTAGGAACGCTATGTTTATAGAAAAAAGAGACCCACCTCTTTTGAGCTCCGTAGGAGCGGCATAGAGGCGTTATAGACATACCCCAAATCCGCGTAATCTGTATCATCCGCGATCATCCGCAATTCAGATTTTTGTTTGATTGCAAACGTAAAATAAGATAAACTAATTTCTCAATCCTCGTTGCTGACATTTTTCCTATGGCCTTCTGGTGCAGGTTTTCTCCATAGGGACCCCACGGAACAATGTTACGCGGTGGTTTTTGGTTAATTATTACAAAAGGGTTTCAACGAACCTGTCTTGCGTGAATTGCACCAAGAACCTGCGCGTAATGTAATGGAGCGCAGCCCAGAGGACCATAAATTAAAAAAAGGAGCCGGACATTGGAAAAGATTCGGGAACTGATCTCTCTGTTAGAATCCGGGATCGAGGACTACGATGCGCAAATGAAGGTCCTACAGACAGAACGCTTAAAATATATTCGCCTTTCCATTACAGATGGATTTGGCACAGAAGAAGGTGATTCTAAGGAGTCGTGGCTGCTGCACCTCAAGCAGCTGGAAGATTCACTCAGACTCCGACGGAACAGCATACGACAGGCAATCCGAGATGCCGCAGAAGACATTCAGAAAGAATAAAAATGAAAAAATACAAACAAAGATGTAGCCTGAAACGTAATGGAAGGCGGGTCTACGGAGAGGTTATTTATTTTTTCAATCCCCTTGACCGAACCGCAAGGAAAAGTTAAGAAATGATATTTAAGGATACAAACGAAAATGTAGCCTGCAACAACGGCGCAGGCGGATATACGCAAAGGGACGGAAACGTTCTAACGTTCCTGACCGAACCGCAAGGAAAAATTAAGAAATGATATTTAAGGATACAAACGAAAATGTAGCCTGCAACAACGGCGCAGGCGGATATACGCAAAGGGACGGAAACGTTCTAACGTTCCTGACCGAACCGCAAGGAAAAATTAAAATAAGAAAATACACAATGTATATACTGCTCTTGATAGGGTTTTTTGCCGTTTGGACGGTAAATGCCCAAGAGATGAAAAGCACGCAAATCATCGAGGATGCGATCCGACACCAGAATTTAGGGTTGGCGTATCTCGAAGAATCGCAGCCCTCGAAAGCAGTCGAGGCGTTTACGGCACTTATTAAACTGCTTCCCGATGAAGCGATCGGTTACGGCAACCTCGCTGTCGCATACCTACGTCTACAGCAGGCAGATACCGCTGAAGAATGGGTCAAACGTGGAATCGCTGTCGCACCGATGGACAGTCAATTACACTTCATCTTGTCCGAAGTCTATCAACTCCAAGGACAGAGCGAATTAGCCGTGAAGGCGATGAAGGAAGCCGTGCGGTTGGCACCCGATGAGTTGGAGTTTCGCTATAAACTGATCCGCCATTATCTGGCACAACGCAACGATCCGGAAGCGCAGCAGGAAGCAGTTCGACATCTGCAGGAACTCCACGCACGTTCTCCGGTAAATATCGTTGTGCTGTTGAAATTGACACAAGGACTTTTGGCACAGGAGAAACTTGAAGATGCCGAAAATCTTTGTCAAGAGTTGATGCTCCTTTTAGGCGATATTGACCCAGAAAAACTGAAATATCTCACACAAGGGATAACTGCGATACAACAAGGCGACCTGAAAATCGCTACTCGAAACATCCGAATTTTTGAGAATGTGCAACGGGCGAGCCCACGTTATCAACAGGGCATCGGTGAACTGGTTACCGACATCCTCGGACATCCCATAGAAATGTTTCGTCCAGGATTCAAGACTCGGATTACAGCCAAAAAGAGAACCCCGATTACAGTAGATTTTGTGGATGTTACCGAAGAACTTGGACTCGGTAACGTCGAAGGGGTGCCTTTGCGTTTCGTAGATGTTTTGCTGAGCGACTACGATGGCGATGGCGATTTGGATCTCTATACAACACTCACGGGGATGCTCTTTCAAAATACGGGTGAGCAGTTTATCCCTGTCCGAGAGGTTCAAGAGATACTGGAACAGCAGGCTTTACTACCGCACGCCGTCGCGTTGGTAGATCTGGATAAAGATGGGATACAGGAATTTTTACTCCAAACCCGCGAAGGAATAACGTCCCTTCACATGGATGCAGATGGAAATTGGGGGACATCACCCCTCGTTCAACTGCAGAAGTCGGTATACGAAACAGGTCTGCTGCTGCCTGTTGATTTTGACCATGATGGGGATCTCGACCTTTTGTCGGGACGCACCAGTCTCACGATGTATCGGAATCACAATCACAAAGACAATAATGGAAATTTAACGTTTACCGATGTGAGTGAACAGACCTTTATAGCAACTGAGGCGAGCGACGCTTTTGGCGCGCAAGGTGCCCCTATTGAGGCACACGCTGCTGATTTTGATGACGACGGGGATATAGATATTTTTGTGATACATGAAGAAACCGGATGCACACTTTTTGATAACCTGCGCCAAGGAAAACTCCGAGCGATTTCCAGTGAAACAGGAATCCCACAGGATGTGCGTTATACTGCCGCTGCCACTGGCGATTACGACAACGATGGCACCTTTGACCTCTTTTTGGCGACAGCAGAGCGCCTCCATCTCTATCGTAATAGAGGGGATGCGAGTTTTGTCGACGCACCGAATTTAGAGGCGAGTGCCCTTGACTTGCCGGTTGATTTATTGAAAAATTTGGATTACGATAACGATGGGGAAGTTGATATTTGGGTGAGTGGGCAAGACGGAATGTTCCTGTTTCGGAACGATGGCGGTGGTGCGTTTAATGAACCCTATCCATTGATCGGATCGATCACCCCCACCGAAGGAGCACTTCTCCAAGACGCAAGGGCTGGGACTGTGGGTGATTATGACAATGATGGCGATCTCGATCTCTTTTTCATCAATACCGAGGGACAACTGCGCGCATTGCAAAACGACGGTGGCAATCAAAACAACTGGATACAGGTGCAGTTGGAAGGTATTACTGCAGGAAACAACAAAGTGAATAGAGACGGCATCGGCTCGAAACTGGAGGTGAAGGTCGGGGATCTGTATCAACTACAATATGTAACCGGACAGGTATCCCATTTCGGGTTAGGGGCTTATGAGGCTGCAGATGTCGTTCGCGTCGTTTGGACAAACGGTGTTCCACAAAACGTCGTCAAACCACACGTGAGACAGCGAATTTTGGAAAAACAGGTCCTAAAAGGCTCTTGTCCATTCCTATATGTATACGACGGTGAAGCGTATCAATTCATCACAGACTTGCTCTGGCGTGCGCCGTTGGGACTCGTCACATCCATGGGATTCGTCGCCCCGGATGAAACAAAGGATTTCGTGAAAATATCGGGAGCGCAAATGCAACCGAAGTCCGGCAAATATTCGATTCAGATTACGGAGGAGTTGTGGGAAACCGCCTATTTTGATGAAGTCAAACTGATTGCGGTTGATCATCCAAAAGATACTGATATTTTTGTGAATGAACAGTATACGCCGCCCCCGTTTGCAGCGTTCAAAATCTATGGTGTCGCAGAAAAACGGTTCCCGAAATCCGCTGTTGATCATAACGGTAAAGATGTGTCCGATGCTTTAAAAGCGTTTGATTACCGCTATGCCGTTGAACATACACCCGGTCCCTATCAAGGCGTTGTGGAGCCGCACGCCGTTGTTCTCGATCTCGGTGATGTCCCAAACGACGCACCGCTGACGCTCTTCCTCGGTGGATGGATCTTCCCGACGGATACCAGCATCAATGTTGCCCTGTTCCAGAATCCAGCAATCAACCCCAGTTTCCCGTCGGTTGCTGTGAAAGATAAGGCAGGCGAATGGAAAACCATCATCGATATGATTGGACTCCCCGCAGGGAAAAATAAGACAATCACCGTTGACGTGACGGGTAAATTTCTGTCGGAGGATCGACGCGTTCGAGTTGAAACCGATATGCAGATTTACTGGGATACAGCGTTTTTCACTGTCGGCACACAGACGGTCCCGATGGAAGTGACAACCCTGAACCCAGATAGCGCGGATTTACACTACCGAGGCTTTTCTGAGATGTATCGTCCGAATCCACATGCCCCGCACCTGTTTGATTACCAAAAGGTTACAAAGGCTGCACAATGGCGCGACTTGGCAGGTTTTTACACCCGTTATGGCGATGTTAATCCTCTATTACAGGAAGTTGACGACATGTATGTTATCCTCAATGCAGGGGACGAAATCACAGTGGAATTTGAGGCGTCACGCCTACCGACATTGAAAGCAGGATGGGTGCGCGATTTTATCCTCTACAGCGACGGATGGGATAAAGATGGCGACATCAATACGCTCACATCCCAAACGGTTGAACCCCTACCGTTTCATGGGATGTCCAGCTATCCGTATCCCGATACTGAACACTACCCCAACGATGAAGCGCATCGGCGGTATCAGCGTGAATACAACACACGACGCGTCGAACACCGATTGCCGCCGTTGAATGATGTAATAGAATGAGAGAGACAACGCTAATTTGTCGGATGCGTTTCCCTAATGCGTCGTAGAGGGATGTATAAGCAAAACGTTGTAAGAACCAAAATCCCCGCCAGCACTACATACGGGTATGCCTCTTTTGCGTAGAGCCAACCCCCGAGGAGGGGACCCAGAATGCGCCCCAAACTTAAGAAGGCGTCCATGATACCGATAGCCGTGCCTTGACCAATCTGGGTCTGTTTGGAAATCCATGAGGCATTCGTTGGACGGATGAGTTGATTGCCAACGCCAGCAATGGTAAGATACACCGTGAGTGTCACGAAAGAATAAGCGTTGAGCAAAAGTGCCATACCTATCGCGCTGAGGAGTAACCCGATGAGGATGATACGGCGTTCCCCCAGCCTATTGATGAGTCTTCCGAGCAGGCCGCCCTGTAGGGGCACTACGATCGCTCCCATAAACATGAACATCCACCCCATTTCCCTCTCTCCGTAATTCCAACGGTCCTCAATGAACAGTGGAAACGTCATCTCCAATCCTGCGAAGCTGAAGGTTGAGAAAAACGCAACAAGAAAAAGCGGCGTCAGTGGGGATTTCAAGGTGGTCCGACGGAATATCTCGCCTGGAGAGATCCATTCATGCGGGTCTCCGGCTGTTTCATCGGCGATGTCTTTCTGCAAAGATTCTGGCAACAGGATAAGCGCAAAGAGGAAGTTGAGTATAGACAAACCGCCTGCAACAAAGAAGGGTATATCATGGCTACCCATGACACCCCCGATCGCAGGTCCAAGGATGAAACCAAGACCCATCGCCGCCCCCATGAGTCCCATCCCTCTGCCACGTTCTTCTGACGTGGTTATATCTGCCACATAAGCCATTACACTCGGCAGCACCGCCGCTGAAGCGATACCGGCTGCGCCGCGCGCCGTGAGAAGATAGACGTAATCTTTTACCAATCCGAAACCGACTAAAGCGGCGGCATTTCCAAGCAATCCAAGTAAGATCATCGGTTTTCTGCCGTGCTTGTCCGATAGTCTACCCCAGATCGGCGCGAACAGCAGTTGCATCCCAGAATAGATGGACATCAATATGGCGATTTCAGTGGTGGTTGCCCCAGTATCTTTAGCGTAATAAGCGAGATTCGGAATGATGATGCCAAACCCGAGCATCACGAAGAATAGGGTTAAGAACAGAAAGAGAAGTCTTGATTTTTCCATCTAAGATGAACGCGAAAAGCCGCAGCGAAAAATACACACCTTTTCTACTCCATCGGTGCGATCCAGGAGCGAGTTAATAAACATAATAGTATTTATTATAGCAGTAGGGGGCGTGCCTGTCAACTTAAAAGCGAAGGGTTCGATATCGAATTTCACCGGATAGGGTTGGAAAATTTTCTTGCATTTAAAGAAATTTATTGTGGCAATTTTACGCCGTTTTTGGTATTATAAAATTGGTTTCATAGTTCTTAATACACACAAAAATTAAACTTATTAAACACTGGAGAAAACATGGCAACCGAATTTGTTCATTTACATAATCATAGCGAGTATAGCATGTTGGATGGCGCGTGTCGCATTGAGGACATGATCAAGTGGGCGGTTGAAAATGGCGCACCCGCTGTCGCACTTACGGATCATGGCAACATGTTCGGAGCATGGGAATTATACAGTAAAGCGACAAAGGCAGGGGTCAACCCAATCGTCGGTTGTGAGGTGTACGTCGCACCCGGCAGCCGAAGAGAAAAGAAGAAGGGGCAAGGGGGACCTTATCACCTCACACTACTTGCAGAGGACGCAACCGGTTACCAGAATCTCCTAAAATTAGTATCGCTCGGATATACAGAGGGGTTCTACAGTAGACCCCGTGTTGACATGGAAATCTTGCGTGAATACCACGCTGGAATTATCGCGTTGACAGGATGCATCCAAGGACAAGTGCCGCAACTCCTCTGTTCAAATCGGCGAGAAGAAGGTATCCAAAACTTCAAAACACTGATGGAGATAATGGGGAAAGATAACCTCTACGTTGAGGTGCAGAATCACTATATAGACAAGGAACTTGAAGCATATCCAGTGATGGCTCAGTTGGCGAAAGAGTTCAATCTCCCCCTCGTTGCCACAAATGATTGCCACTATCTCCACAAATCCGACCACGAAATGCACGATGTGCTCCTTTGTATACAGACGAGAAGGACTGTCAAAGAGCAAAATCGGCTGCGGTTCGATAACCATTTCTATTTTAAAAGTGTTGATGAAATGCGGGAGGCACTCAAGGACTACCCACCTGAAGCCATCAGCAACACACTTGAAATCGCGAACCGGTGTAACCTTAAACTCGATTATGGTGAGAGTGTAATGCCGAGGTATGAAGTACCCGAGGGGCATACAAATGACAGTTACCTCAAAGAATTGTGCTACCAAGGCTTGAAAGAAAAATATGGCGGGCAGCTCTCCGAACCTATTCGGCAGAGACTCGATTACGAACTGGATACTATTAGCAAAACTGACTACTCCGGGTATTTTCTCATCGTGTGGGATTACGTTAAATACGCCCACAAACAGGGCTATCCACTTTCCGCCCGCGGCTCTGCTGCGAGTAGCCTCGTGCTTTACGCCCTTGACGTGATTACCTTCAATCCGATGGATTACGACTGTCTCTTTGAGCGGTTTCTAAACCTTGAACGTATCAGCCCCCCAGATATTGATATTGACTTCGCTGACCGTGCGCGTGAGCATGTTATTAATTATCTCAGAGAAAAATACGGTGAAGATTCTGTGGGTAAAGTCGCCACCTTTGCAACATTGGGTGCCAAAGCCGCGATTAAAGATGTCGGTCGGGCCCTTGAAGTCCCTCTCGAAGATGTCGCAAAGTTGACGGAACTGATCCCAACTATCCCTGGGATAACACTTGATGAAGCCTTGGAAAAGGTGCCGGAATTTCAGGCACTCGCGGAACGTCCTGAAAATAAAGAGTTGATGGATCTCAGCAGATCCGTCGAAGGTATGAAACGGCACGTCTCTTGTCACGCCTCCGCAATCGTTGTCTCAAACGGTCCGTTAACGAACTTCGCCCCGCTCTTCAAGGATAAACATGATCAAGTTGCGACACAGTTTGAAGGGAAAACGGTTGAAGATGTCGGTATCGTTAAATTCGATTCACTCGGCCTACGGAGCCTTACCGAGATATACGACTGCCTTCAGATGGTTAAGGCGAACCACGGCAAGGATATCAAGTTAGAGGATATTCCCTTTGATGATAAAAAAACCTATTCACTTATTAGTAGAGGCTTAATTGCTGGCTTGTTTCAACTTGAAACCTCCTCTGGCATGTATCGGGTTGTTACACAGATGAAGCCAGATAACTTTGAGCAGTTCACTACGATTCCGGCACTTTACCGACCGGGTCCCCTTGAAAGCGGGACGATGCAGGATTTCATCGATCGAAAAAATCGGTTGAAGCCGGTGCAATATATCCATCCATCCCTTGAAAGCGCGCTCCAAAACACTTACGGGGTTTGCGTCTATCAGGAACAGGTCATGCAAATCGCACGGGACATGGCGGGCTTTACGCTTGGCGAAGCAGATATACTCCGCTCCGCTATGGGAAAGAAGGACGCCGCACTGCTCCAAGCGCAACGTGATAAATTTATTGAAGGGGCAGTCGAAAACGGTATCACGCAGCAGGAGGCAGAGAACGTATTTACACAGTTGGAGCCTTTTGCTGGCTATGCCTTCAACAAGTCGCACACCGTTGCGTATTCGATGTTAGCATATCGCATGGCATATCTGAAAGCGCACTATCCACACGAATTTATGGCGGCAATGATGACGGGAGAGGCAGCCGATTCATTGAAGATTACCCGATACCGCGCTGAATGTAAGAAACTCGCTGAATTTCTGGAGGTAGACATCAATCTGATTCCACCGGATGTCAACAGTAGCAGCAGAGCGTTCACGGTAGATGGCAACGATATTTGTTTCGGACTTGTTGCCGTCAAAGGGGTCGGGGATGGTGCCATAGATGCAATCGTAGACGCACGAGGACAAGGCGGTTCCTTCAAATCGTTACAGGATTTCTGTGAACGCGTAGATACAAAGCAAGTGAATAAACGCGCTGTGGAAAGCCTAATTCTCAGCGGGGCATTTGATTCACTTGAAGGACACCGTGCGCAGCATATTGACAACTTGGATAATATCATGAGAGTGGCACAAAACGCACAAGCAGAACGGGATCGTGGACAGATGAGCCTCTTTGGCAATGGAGAGGAAGCACCAACAGCAACGGTAACGCTTACCGATGCCCCGGAATATGATCCATTGGAACGCCTGATGCGTGAAAAGGAACAACTTGGGTTCTATGTTTCTGGACACCCACTTGAAGAATATAGCGACATCATTGAGAGTTACACGAGCGCAAGCACCCAAACGCTCATTGGACATCGTATTGATTCCGAAGTCGATGTGGTGGGCATGATAACGGAAGTTAAAAATATCACCACCAGAAAAGGGGATCCGATGGCGGTGATCGGATTAGAGGATTTAGAGGGTGCCATAGAGGTCGTCATTTTCCCAGACGCGTATAAAACAGCGGGGGACCTCGGTGAAGGTAGGGTCGTTTGGATTCGTGGGAAGGTCA
The DNA here is from genome assembly GCA_009839745.1 of Candidatus Poribacteria bacterium. NCBI lineage: Bacteria > Candidatus Poribacteria > Candidatus Poribacteria bacterium. The sequence continues at coordinate 38,049 of VXPE01000003.1, read as the reverse complement.
ATGTCAACCAGAATAGCAGGAATCGGCGGGCTGAAAATGGCGATGCCGAGAGGGAAGAACGCCAAATACAGGCAGATCGGGTCATAGATATTGAATCTGTGAGTGAGCAACAGACCTCTGCGCTTGAGGTGACGATTCCAGAATCCGACGTTGAGAATGTTGAGAAACTGGAAAGGCTGAAAGAAATTGTCCGTGCTAACAAAGGGGATTTGGATCTGATTCTGCGTCTCATCAGTCCTCACTACGGTGAAGTGATCGCACGGTGCGCTCAAAAGTATAGTGTGGCATACACACCACAGGTTATTGAGCAGGTTGAAGGGTTATTTGGCGAAAATAGCGTCAAGCCGAGCAACCTTACGATACGTGGAAACAAAAGCCAGACCTCACATATGGATTTTGTGTAATTCCCGTCAAAGACGCAAATTCACGTTGTTTTCCGGCAAGGAAACTTAAGCGTAGAACCAAAACCGTAGCCTGCAACAATACGCAGAAACACCCCGGGGAATGCCACACGGCATTCATACCGTTGATTCGCAAAAACACGCAGGCGAATATGAGGAAAGCGCGTCAAAGACGCAAATTCACGTTGTTTTCCCGCAAGGAAAAATTAAAAAATGCAGTACCGCACACTTGGTAAAACAGGACTCAGCGTATCAGAAATTGGGTATGGCGGTGGTAGGGTCCGCCCAGAGCACAATGAAACAGGACTCGTCAACATGCTCCATTACGCCATGGATGCTGGGCTTAACTATCTTGATACTGCTCCCGACTATGGGGGTGGCTACAGCGAAACGATTATCGGTAAAGCGATCGCCGGACGGCGGGAGTCATGTATTATCGCAACGAAGACGGAAGCCTATGATCCAGATGGCATCGCTAAAGATGTCGAAGGAAGCCTGCAACGCCTTGGTACTGATTATATTGATGTCCTGCAATTCCACGGTGGATGGTTCTATGCGGACGATATAGAAATAATTCTGAACCGTGGTGGGTTGGCAGCGTATCTCAAGCTGAAGGCGGAAGGGAAGGTCCGATTTATCGGATTTTCGGCAGACGGTCCTTCCGGTGGCACAGAGCAATTGATTGCCACTGGCGAGTTCGACATGATGCAAATCCATTACAATCTAATGTATCAAAGCACCTGCGACGCATTTGGCAGACGCGGGGTCATTCCTGACGCTGTTGCACAAGAGATGGGGATTGTGCTGATGCGCTCTACCACCAGTAATGCGTTCCAAAATCTCATGAAACACTGCTTTCCGAATGAGATGGCGAATGTTGATGTAGATAGTTTCCTGCTCAACTATTCTCTCTCAAACCCGATGGTAAATGTCGCACTCATGAGCCTGCAAAGCGTTGACGATGTAGATTGGACAAACGCCGTCTCCGATAATGTCGATGGACGCTTAGATCTACGAGCGGTTCACGGGCGATAGTCAAATTCTTTCCACTGGTAGGTGCGGTTTCTAACCGCACCCCATACGCTAAATCAACCCTCCCTATAGGAGCAAGCTGTGCTTCAACTCGGGATCCGCGGCGGTTCTTCATCTACCGATGCCTCTTCTTTGCTCAACACCTCTATGAGTCGATACTCATACTTTCCTACATCTTGGATGTCTCCGCTGTACTCGTGAAGACTGACTTTCAGTATAGCAATCTGATCCAGAAAAACTTGGACACTCTGTTCTATAGGGTCCTATAATGAGAATTTCAGTATTACCACCGCACCGTGAAATCCAATATCCGTGACACGGGTTCTTGCATTCCGAGTCGCTTCCACATCCAATAGTGATGGAGAAGGAAATTAACAGAATTGAGAGTATCCGTTTTATTAAAAATTGCCCTTTTTTCATTCTATTCTGCTGGGTTTTAATCACAACAGCCCGAGGAACATTCACTTTTCTCTAAGACACTACTTTTTGCTAAGAAAGGATATCAATTGAAGGGACAGAACGATAGATTGCCTGTCCCTCGTGTTAATTAGCAGAATGTATGAAAATACGAGGCGATCGTATAAGAATCATAAAAGATTCTATGTAGACAGTGCCCTGAGAAGCAGTTAGACACGAAACCTCATAGGCACTGCTACAACATCACATTAGATGTGTTAACAAAAACAACTCAAACAAACTTTGTTTATTTACCTTTTCCCTTACGCTTAATAGTCTCAACCACTGCCGTACTTTTACGCCGTTTGGCATCTTTGACAGGTATAAATCGACCTGTTTTTGCGTCACGACCAATTTGGGTAGTCACAGCTCTTTTACGGGCCATTTGGGTTCACCCCCTTTTTTCTAAGGAAGTCTCGTTCTATTGCCATGAGTGGGTTATCGTTTAAATTGTAGAAAACTAAGTCCGCGTGTCAATAAACGATAACATATTCTATGTACAGATTTCAACTATATTTTATATATCGAACGTCCGTATTTTAGATGAAAAAAGAGACAACTATTTCTCACGTTCTTCGATAATTGCACGACTAAACTCGTTATCCTCGGCGCGAATGCGACTTGCCATACTTTTACGGAGTTCTGCAACAGGAATTGGTTCCACATCTACAATTCCCATTTTTTCAAGGAGTTCATTCATAATTCTCGCGCCTTCTTTCTTATCTTCCGTTGTAGTAGACGTAGGTATTGGCGCCTCGCTCTTGCAATGCTCTGGCGCGTTCGGCACCAATGCATCAACAAGATAAGAGAGTTGCAGGGTTACCTTTTCTAACGCTTTTTCCAATCGATCTAACCGTTCGGCTAAGGTTTCAATTGTTTCTGTCATTTTCAAAATTCTCCGTTTATTATTAGGCTTTAATAAGGTGCGGTTGGGAATGCAGGGCGCATTTGGGCGAGTACGCCGTAAAACCGCACCTACCATAGTTGGGAAAATCAATTAGGCAGACAGGAAATTCCGAATGACGTAATCCAGAATCCCACCGTGTTTGTAATATTCCACTTCTACAGGTGAATCAATTCTAATCAACAACTCCGTCGTCTGCGTTTCGCCGTTTGCTCGGACGATTTTCAGCGTTGCCATCTGTCCCGGCTGGAGATCCTCGGCAAAGCCTGTGATGCTGATAATCTCGCTGCCGTCAAGGTTGAGCGTCTGGACATTCTCATCCGATTTGAACTGCAACGGTAAAACCCCCATGCCGATAAGATTACTGCGGTGAATCCGCTCAAAACTCTCTACAACGACAGCCTTGACCCCCAAAAGTTTAGGTCCCTTCGCTGCCCAGTCGCGCGAACTTCCCATCCCGTAATCCTGTCCGGCGAAAATAACGGTGGAAACTCCGTTTTCGCTGTAGTCGAGGGCTGCTTCGTAGATAGTCGTTTGTGTGCCTTCAGGATACTGAAGTGTATAACCACCCTCTACATCCGGGGTCATCAAGTTTCGGACACGTCGATTGGCGAACGTGCCACGGCTCATCACACGGTCGTTCCCGCGTCTGGAACCGTAGGTGTTGAAATCTCGCGTCTCTACACCGTGTTCTTGGAGATATTCCCCTGCTGGACTTGCGGCTGCAATCGCACCTGCTGGGGAGATATGGTCGGTGGTGACGGAATCCCCAAAGATGCCGAGGATACGGGCATCCACAATGTCTGCAATGGGGACAGGTTCGCGGGCAAACCCTTCAAAGAACGGAGGATGCTGGACGTAAGTGCTTCTCGCGTTCCACGGATAGAGTACCCCCGTTGCACCTGCGAGTTCTTCCCATTCCGGTGCTTGATTACCGATGGATTTATACATCTCTCGGAACGTCCGTCGATCAACTGCGGCAGCGGTCATCTCCGCGATCTCTTGTCGGGTGGGCCAGATGTCCTTCAGGTAAACAGCCTCTCCTGCCTCGTTATGTCCAAGCGGTTCAGTAGCGAAATCTATATCAATCCGTCCTGCGACACCATAAGCGACGACAAGTGGTGGAGACATGAGGAAATTGGCTTTTATCTCTGGATGCACGCGCGCCTCGAAATTCCTGTTACCACTCAGGACGCTTGCGGTAACGAGGTTTCCTGTGTCAAGTGCCGCTTGAACCACGTCATTGAGCGGTCCACTGTTGCCGATACAGGTCGTGCAGCCATAACCTACCACGTTGTAGCCGAGTTCTTCCAGATACGGCAGTAAGCCGGTATTCTGTAGATACTCAGTGACCACGCGCGAGCCGGGGGCTAAACTGGTCTTAACATAGTCGGGAACACGCAACCCTTTTTCCACAGCCTTTTTCGCGAGCAACCCTGCCCCGATCATCACGGAAGGATTACTCGTGTTCGTGCAGCTGGTAATTGCCGAGATGGCCACCGATCCATGGGTTATCCCGTCGCTATCGTTTACGTCCGCTGTTACACCGAATCCATCTTCCGCGACGGGACGTGTAAGGAGTTCAGTAAAGGTATTTTTGACATCCGACAAGGCGATCCGATCTTGGGGGCGTTTCGGACCCGCGATACTCGGTTCAATATCCGCGAGATCAATTTCAATGACATCGGAGTATGTAACATCTCCGAGGCGTGGGATACCGAAGATGCCTTGCGCTTTCAGATAAGCCTCTACCATGTCAACGTGCGTTTCGTCGCGCCCGGTGAGACGAAGGTATCGCATCGTCTCCGCATCGGGTGGGAAGAATCCGATAGTCGCACCGTATTCTGGACACATATTAGAGAGCGTCGCCCGATCCGGTAGAGAGAGGGCTTCTACGCCTGCCCCAAAGAATTCCACGAACTTGTCAACGACTGCAGCGGCTCTGAGGCGTTGCGTCACAGTCAGCACCAAATCTGTTGCGGTTACACCCTCACGAAGTTTGCCTTTCAAATGAACCCCGAGGACTTCGGGGGTCAAAATATAAACGGGTTGCCCTAACATCGCGGCTTCCGCTTCTATGCCGCCTACACCCCATCCGACGATACCTAAGCCGTTAATCATTGTGGTATGCGAGTCGGTCCCGACAACAGTATCTGGATAGGCAAGCGAATCTTCTGTCATAACCACTTTGGCGAGATATTCCAGATTCACTTGATGGACAATGCCGATAGAGGGCGGGATGATATTGAATTTTTCAAACGCCTGCTGTCCCCACTTAAGGAACTCATAACGCTCCTTGTTGCGTTCAAATTCCCGTTCGGTATTAAATTGAAATGCGTTCTCTGAACCGTAAGCATCGACTTGGATGGAGTGATCGATGACTAAATCAACAGGGACGAGAGGTTCTATCATACCAGCATCACCGCCAAGCGCTGCCACAGCGGAACGCATCGCAGCAATATCGACAACGAGCGGAACGCCTGTGAAATCTTGTGCTACCACGCGTGCCGGTTTGAAAGGAATCTCCAAGGCTTTTGGGGAGTGCGCGTCCCAATTTGCCAAATTTACAATATCCTCTTCGGTAATTTGGTGTCCATCGTAATTTCGCAGCAATGATTCGAGTAAAATACGGAGACTGATGGGCAAGGTGGTTGTTGAACCGATACCGGCTGCTTCTAAGGCAGGCAGCGAATAGTAGGTGCACGCGAACCCTTCGCCTTCAAGGGGTCGGTGTGTATTAAATAAATTGTGAGCAGGTTGGGGCATCTGCTAACTCCTTTACGTTGTTCATTGTTTCTTGTTATTATTCTACCACAAGTCGATGCTATATTTCAATGGTTCTCTGTTGGCGAGTGGGTTGCCTCTCCGTAAGAGTTTACCAGAACTTCTTTACTGATGGTTCATCAGTTTCATAATTTCATCGAGTTGCTGACGAGCATGGACGACGATAACGCTTTCAGGATAATCTGTAATGAGTGTGGTGTAAGTCGCAGCGGCGTTGGCGAAGTCGGCTTTTTGTCGGTAAATCTCGGCGATATTTACGAGTGCCTTCGGGACACTCAGGCTTGCCCGCGCAACGACTTGTTCGTATGCGTTGATTGCTTCGGTATCTTTGGCGTTTTCGCGGTAAATATCACCAATGAGAAGCCACACCGCATCAACGATAGTTGCTTGCGGATAGGTTTCAAGACTTCGTTCACACTGTTGTAGTGCCTCCGTAGTCTGTCCATTGAGATAGAGTCGCACAGCAGTGGCATAATCCGTGAGCGGAATTTTGAGGTAATCGGAATGATTCTGGATGAGGACAATCCGTTCAAGGGCATCGTTTGTGAGTTGATCGGATTTTGAGATTCGGATAACCTCCTTGTATTCTTTCGTGGCTTGCTCGAAATTGGCAGAAAAGAAATAGGAATCGCCAACCAGTTTTCGGGCAACGGCACGGAAGATGTGTGGACGGTTGGCAATAGGTTCAAGGACTTCTCTCGCAAGTGTATAGCGTTTCAATAGGATGTGACATTCTGCCAGACCCAGTTGTGCTTCTACCAATTGGGTAGTAAGCAAGCGTTGGGTGAGCAGCGCTTGGAAAGTTTTCTGAGCGATTCTCGGTGCGTTTATACCGTGCAGTTGCATCTGTCCAAGTAACAATCTATCTTTAACAGAAGCCTCACCGTTAGAAACTAACGCTTCTAAAAGCATGATGGCATCGTTCCACTGCTCCATTTTTTCGTAGAGTGCTGCAAGTTTAGAACGGGCGTTTCTTATGCGTATGCCGTCTACTGATGCTGCTATCAAGGTCTTGTAGAAATCTATGGCGTGTGGGTTTTCGGTGCGTTCCAACATTCGAGTGTATGTCTCTAATGCCATGTCAATGTGAGTCGGATAGTTTCGATGGAGTTGTGTGAACGTTTCGAGGGCTTGGGGCACTTTTCCAGCATGGAAATAGAGTTCTCCCAAAGTCATAACGGTGTTAGCGTTTTGTGGATTTTGTGCGCGTCGTTTCTCAAGTTGCGCAACGAGTTTATCACGGATAGGTTTATGGAGATCGTCTTCATAAATTTCAAGCATCGCATTCCAAATTGCTTCGCGTTGGTTCCTTGTAAGCCCGATCCGTTGTAAAGCGTCAATATAAACCTCAGCGGCTTGTTCAATCTGTCCTTGTATTTTATATGCCGCTGCCAATTGCGTGTAGAGATAACTATTTTTCGGGCTTAAGCGTATCGCCTGCTGATATGCTGCGATTGCCTCTGGATACATCTTATGGGACAGATAGATCGCGCCGAGTTGCTTCTGTTGATCGACTTGGTTGACCTCCTCCTCGACCATCTTTTTCCATTCGGTCACGGCTTGTGTGGTTTTACCGATTTCAGCATAGAGCGCGCCCAATTTCCTGCGGAGTGTTGTGTTGTTGGGGTCCCGTTCAATCGCCTTACGATAGAGTTCAAGTGCTTTCGAATGGGCGTTTTGTTGTTGATAAAGTTCTGCTAATTGTTCTAAGAGCGTAGTATCGTCAGGATAGTCTTGCATCCGTTCTTGAATCAGTTTTTCAGCCGCTGCGTAGCGTTGGTTCGTCATATAAAGTTGGATAAGGCTATTGATGGCACTGACGCGATACGGTGAACTCGGAAAATTGTCAAGAAAATACTTGTAGCTATCTATTGCTTCCTCGGATGTCCCCTCCATTTGCTGATATTTTCCAAGGAGATAAGCAGCCGTGGCGGCAGAAGTTGTGTTCGGGTGTTGTTGGAGAATCTGCTTGCACTGCCTAATTGCTGCTTTGAACTGATAGCGCTGCCAATAGAGGTTTCCCAACCGATGAACAGCCTGGGTCGCATAAGAACCGCTCGGATTTTCGTCAATAATTTCTTTGAAGACTCGCTGTGCTGCCGGATCCTCGCTGACCTTGGCGTAACTTTGCCCTAACATCAATCGGATCGAGTCCCTTTGACTTTGCCGAAGCGGGGTATAAGTGCCATCAGGCCGAGGAATGCCGTTTTCAATCAACGCTTCATATGCTTTAATCGCTTCCGCATACCGTTTTTCGTGGTAATGGTCATGCGCGGATTCTACTGGATCTAACATAGGCGTAACGCTTGGAGGGGTCCCAGGCACTTGGATTTGGGCGGAAGTATATAAACTATTCCCAAGTGTCATAAGAAACAATAAAAATAAAATAGAAAGAAAGATGATTCGTTGTTGCATTGTAGCGTCCATTTTTATTGGGTGTTATGTCTTAATCTGTAAGAACTGTGCTTGCGTAGTCTTATCCGGATAGACACGTGTTAACTATCTCCTCAAGCGTTCGCGTTTCCATCTCTAATGGCGGCACTTGCCGTAGGAAAAGCAAAGAAAAGAGCATCGCCTTCATTTCCCATCTCTGTGCCACCCCACGCCGAATTTTCAGTCCGCAAAATCGTGTTATGTGTATTGATGACCTCCGTCATAACCTCATTGCCGTGCGCCTCCCAAAGTAGTGTTGAACCTTCGATGTCAGTAAACATCAAGGTGCGGGTGCCGACTAACGAATGTGGCTGTGCATTGTGTGTTGACACAGAATTATCCTTCTTCATATCCATCGTTCCAGATTTTCCAAAGACTCGGCCATTAGAGCAAAGCAAGATTTGTGAGCAATGCCATACCGTAAATCATACTATTTTCGTCAATGTCGAACTGGGGGTGGTGGCACATGTTCACAATACCTTTTTCTTCGTTGCCCGCACCTACCATCACGAAACACGCTGGAATCTCCTGTGAGTAGTATCCGAAATCCTCGCCGCCAAGTATCGGCGACATTGGAAATATGAGATTGTCCTCACCAACCAACTCTCTTGCTGTGGAGATAACTGTGTTGACACAGGGTTCGTGGTTGTAGGTTACCGGGTACCCTTCTTGATAATCGAATGTATAAATTGCGTCGTGTGCATCTGCTAATCCCGCAAGAAGGCTCTCTAATTGTTCTCGGACGCGTGTCTGTACCGCTTTTTGGAGTGTGCGGACTGTTCCACCGATCAGGACTTTAGGAGGAATAACGTTAAGGGCAGCACCCGTGAGCCCGTTTTGCAAGTTTGCATCCCCTCCATGGAATTGTGTGACGCTGATTACTGCTGAGTCCAGTGGATTCACGTTTCTCGAAATGATAGACTGGAGTGCCGTCACAAACTGTGCGCTTATCACAATCGGATCGACAGTGAGGTGTGGAAACGCAGCGTGTCCGCCTCTGCCTGTGAGTGTGATCTGAAACGTATCAGACTGTGCAAGCATTGGACCCGGGCACGTCGCGTATTCTCCAACAGCAAAAAGTGGAAAGACGTGTATCCCGTAGATTTCATCTACGTCTTCCAAAGCCCCATCTGCGATCATCGCAGGTGCGCCGCCAGGTAATGCCTCCTCGCTCGGTTGAAAGATAAATCTAACGTGCGTTTTGAGACTACTTCGAAACGCTGAAAGGATTCGGGCTGTGCCGATGAGCATCGCCGTGTGTGCATCGTGCCCACAGAGGTGTGCTTTCCCATCAATCTTAGATTTAAAGGGAACATCGGTGAGTTCTTGGATCGGGAGTGCGTCCATATCTGCGCGTAAGGCTATCCGTTTGGTTGCTCCCGGCACTTCCAAATCCCCGACAACGCCTGTCCTACCGATTCCTGTTTTAACGGGGATTTCGAGTGCTCGCAGGGCATCAGCGGCGATACCCGCTGTCCGGTGGACATCAAACCCCAATTCAGGATATTGATGGATGTCGCGTCGGATGGCGACGATGTCATTGAAATGACGGCGGCACTGTTCAAAAATTTGGTCTTTCATATTTTTAATTTACCTTCGGGAGAACAACATGGTTTTAGACTTTGACGCGTGTTTCTTAAGAGTCGCTTTCCACTTCGTTCCAAGCTGAGTTTTGAAAAGTGTAGATTAAAATGTCAATGTCCGGCGCAGGATACTTTGGTGTCCTTGTTCATTTTCAAGTCGATAGATGATTGTATAAATCCCCGGTATCGTCTGAAAGACCTCGCTATTCAGTTCAGGTCTCAATTCTACCTGTGTTGAACCATCATCTGGGATCATTTTTCTCTCAGTGAATGGACCGTAACATCTTTCTCCGAGCGGGTTAAGCACTTTCCATGTCAATGTGAGTTGTTTAGGACGCGGCGGATTATTGATATAGACAGTGATTTTATCGTCCATCTGTCCGTTTTCGAGGTTAAGTGTGCCCAATTTTGAGAACAACTTCACTGTCAAGGTGAGTGGTGGCACGTATTCCAGATAGCCTCTACCGGGAATCGCTCGCCATGTGCCACCTGTTGCGAGTGCGATCTGTCGAATCGGTAAATAATCGATTCCGATGACATCGACACGAACGTGTGCGTTTTGTAAGGTTTCAATAACCTGATCCAAACTGTAAGCAGACTTACCATCGTAGTCAGCATCGTGAAAAGCACCATCACTCGCCAGCACAATGAACCGCTGCGCGTCTTTTCGGAATTGGGTCTCTGTTACCGCAGTCATGAGTCCGTCTAAACCGGCTTCTGCGATGTCTCCACCCCCGTCAACACCTATTTTAAAAAGCCAGTTTTTGAAGGTGCCGAGATCGTCAGTGCGTCCGTATGTTCGTGTTTCATCCCTGAAGGTTACCAATCCAAAAGTGGCATCACGTCCTTCTCGGTCGAACGCTTCAAATAAAAAATCGACGTAAGCACGAATACCGCGGATGTTATCTGTCATACTTGCCGTTTCATCAAGCACAAAAACAACATCTACTTTTTGCGTCATGCTGGCTTCTGCAAGCGTCCGAGCGATGTCTTTCATCATATAGACGAAAACGCCACCTACATTGCCGCCACCAGAGCCACCCCCGCCTCCCCAAGAGTTACCCATGCCGGTAGCCCGAAGTGCATCCCCGCGTTCGCTGCCGTAGTGAATCTTCGGCGCGTCAACAGTGGGTGAGGAGCCAGCTAATAAGGTATCATCAGTATTTAGAGAAACTGGTCTGGTTTCTCCTTGTGGTGCCACGTAGTCTGTTTCTGGTCTGGAGGGTAAGGTAACCGTTGGTTGATCGAGAGATTTCACTGCCAATCGGTTTTCGGGGGCATAGTTAGTTGGCTTCCCTACGATAGGATTCAATTGTGATAATCCATCTCCGATCTCTCGCGCTCGATTTACGTTTTCTTGCCTGCGTGTATCGGGTTTTGAAACTTCTGATACGTCTTTGGGTTCCAACTGCCATGTTGTGCTCAAACCTGCTTTCGGTTTCGGGGGTGGTTCGGGTTTCTCTTTTTCGGCTACAAGAGGTGTAGCAGGTTCAACAATGGGTAATTGTTTAATCGGTAGTGGCGGTCGTTCAACGTGGCTTATCGCAACCTCTATCTCATCATGGAACGGTAGCACAGGAACTTGCTGGGGAGCTACCCACCACATTATGAGTAGCAGCGTGCCGTGGATGATGAGTGAGTATATTAGATATAAAGGTGTTCTTCTATTTCTCATTGCATCAACCTATGGCTTGTCTTCTTCTCTATAACTACAAATGAAATTCAACTACATCTCCATCGTAAATGACATCATTGCGACTGACAGATTGTCCATCGTGCCAGTGGGGACCCCATATCCGCGCGAACCTGAATTCGGCAAAATCTTTGTGTAACTCCATCGCCGCGTCAAGCACGGTTGAACCTATAGGGAGAACAATGGGATCATCGCGTTCTATCGCTTTACCGGGTGCTTTGGGATAGACGCGCAAAATATCCAATTCTGTATAGATCGCTTGCGATAAAGTCTCTTTGCCTACATCAGTTTCGGCAGAAATCGGATGAATCTGAAACGTCCCATCGTAGAATTCTTTGAGAATTTCCAGTCGCTCTTCTGCCCCCGCCGCATCGAGTTGATTGGCGACAATGAGATGTCCATTTTCTGGGGTGTTGCAGTTTGCTTCTTTCAGGAACGCCTCCACCATATCGAGGTCATCCAATAGGTTATCGCTCGCGAGGCTTACAATCAGCAGGACCAGGTCAGCATTGCGAGCGAGCGTCAGGAGTGTTGATGGGATGAAGTCCAACATAAGGGAGGGTGTATCAATGAGTTGAAATTGGATGTTTTCATAGCGTAGCATTCCGATGGTTGGCAAGGTCGTTGTATAGGGTGTTGGTGAGACCTCTATTTTGGCGTTCGTAAAGTTTAATAGGATTTGTGATTTACCCCCGTTCGGGGGTCCTATGAGGACGATCTGCCCGGCGCCCTGCTTAGGAATGTGTTCGCTATGACTTCTTTTACTGGATCCCTTGCCTCCTTTTTCTGAAGCCCCTCTTTTGTAACTGGCAATACGGCGACGGAGATCAGATACCACCTTCTCTGAACCTTTATGTTTCGGAATGATGCGCAACATCTCCTCTAACAGGCTCAATCGCTCTTCATCTGTTTTGGCGGCTTCGTGCTGGTGCTTGAGTTTATAGTAGGTCGGGGGTAGATTTGCTGGCATTTTGACCACTTCCATCGTCATGTGCACAGGTTCAGTAAGCGTCGGTTCTGGACGAATAAACGCGCTATTTACAATCTCAAAAGAATCTGTTATAATGTGGTGCAATTCTTAAATAGGATACCCAATTTTCGTGCTTATGTCAAGGCAATTAAAACAGAGCTTACACGCGACGCTGAAAAGCCTCCTAATTCTCCTCCTTATTGTATCTATTCCCTTTCCTGTGATGGCGGAAGTGTTGACTCGTGGTGATGAACTGCTCACGTTGGTGCAATCCGATGCGCTGGAAGCACAGGTCATGGCGTTGCAGGAGAACTGGGCATCCGGACGTAACTTGCGACCCCATCGCACGCGTAACGCACACCACCGCGAGGCAACGGATGACATTGTGCATTACATTATGCGTCAGTTTCGCCGATCTCCACGTTTGAAAGTCAGTGAGCAGGTATTTGGGGGCATTAGAAACGTAACGGCTGTCTTGCCAGCGATGCCGACTTCATCCAGTAAACGCATCTTCATTGTATGTGCACATTATGACACGCAAGCCGTACGTGAACCGAATTGGAATCCATTAACCTCCACTGCCCCGGGAGCGAATGATAATGGGACAGGGGTCGCTGCGATGCTGGAAATCGCTTATCTTTTGAGTCGTTATGAATATGAACACGAAATACGATTTATCGCGTTCGGGGGTGAGGAACTCGGTTTTCTTGGGAGCCGGCACTACGTTCGGGAGGCTTTCACAACAAGCGGGAATGATGAGACTGACGCTATTCGCGAGAAGATCATTGGTGTTTTTAATCTGGACATGTTGGGCTTCAATTGGAAAACCGACCTTGTTGAAATTATTACCAACAACGATTCAGCATGGATAGGCCGTGCCCTCATAATTGCGAACACATGGTATAATGTTGGCTTGAAGATTCGTCGCACCCAAGATGAATTCGTTGATGTCTCCTCTCACAAATCGTTCTGGGATGGGGATTACAATGCAGTCACTTTAACGGAAAGCTCCACGCCGTGGCGAGATTCTCAAAACTACGGTGCCAATCCTTTTTATCACACATCTCACGATACTGCGGATAAGGTTAATTTCGGTTTGGTGAGAAAGGTAACGCAACTTGTGCTTGTTACGGTGGACGGGCTGCTCACATCTATGTTCCATCCGACGCGACAGATTCCACAGGTAACATTAGAGGTTCCATTGACCACCAAAGAAAATCAATTGGAAATTAAGGGGACGTTTCGTTCAGGTTTTCCAATTGATATTATCGTCTATCCGAGCCAGACACTGGCGGTTTTGGATCGAGAGACGCAAACTTATACTGCGACAGTGCCGTTAAGCCCTGGAGAGAACGCGCTTCGCGCGACAGTGCGATATCCACTGGGGGCGGTCTCAGTCGACAGGTCCGTTATTTTGACGCAGCCGTTTGCTTGGGAAGATGTAATTGTGTTTCCGAACCCGACGCGTTCAGACGGTTTGACTGAATTTCGAGTTGCCGCAAGTGTAGATATAACAGACCTACGGATTCTTATCTATGATTCGGGGGGTAATTTGATAAAGCGGATTGAAGGGGTCGCTGACAGACTGGATCAACGTATCTGGCGGACGTGGTGGAATCAGCAAACCTCCTACGGGTTGGCAGTATCTCCTGGTGTTTATATCTGCCATATTTCGGTTGTTTCAAAGGGAGAGACGTATACGTATCTGGAGAAGTTGGCGATTTTTCGGTAGTGAAGAACACTTTGACAATTACTAAGAAACTATGCTAAAATAGACTATACAGAAATGGAGATAAAGGAAGATCGAACCCTGATTGAACAGACAAGGCATAAACTGGACACCTGTCCCAACGGAACAGACTTAATTGCGTGTAAGGAGACGATGCGATGAGGAAAAGTATAGATCTCTGTATTCTTTTGGTATCTACTGTGGTCTTAGTCTCTTCTTGTGCCCAACCGATTAACCAACAGCGCGACCTGGATCTGTTGACCTCTTTTGAAAACGCGTTTGTGAATGTTGTGGCTCGAAGCAAGCCGGCGATTGTTCGTGTTGAGGTTTTGTCAATGGAAGGGTCTCAATCTCAAGATCGCGTGGGGTCAGGCTTTATTTTTCGCAAAGAGGGTTACATTCTTACCAACCATCATGTTGTTCACGATGCGAGAGATATAAGGGTAATGTTGTTAGATGGTGGTCGATTTGAGGCAGAGCTCGTTGGAACGGATCATAACACTGATGTCGCAGTTCTAAAGATTGAACGAGACGAAGCGTTTCCTGTCATTCCTTTGGCTGATTCCTCAAGAGTTCGGGTGGGGCAATTTGCTATTGCTATCGGCAATCCGTTTAGACTCGATTACACTGTGACAACAGGCGTTGTGAGTGGTAAGAGTCGTTCGATTCTCCGAGGTTTCAGTTTTGTTCGATACCAAGACTTTATCCAAACAGACGCTTGGATTAATACGGGGAGTAGTGGAGGTCCGTTACTGAACATCCGAGGTGAGGTTATTGGGATGAACGCACTCATTCGGCGTATTGGTAACAATGAAAATACACCCGCTCCGGCGATGGCAGGCGCAGGGTTCGCTATTCCAATGAACCTTGTTAAGAGCATTGGCGATCAACTCATTGCAAATGGGCGGGTCATCCGGGGGTACCTCGGTATAGAGATGCGACCAGCGAGAGGGGGCATTCGCGTTAGACGTATCATTAGGGATGCCCCGGCATACCTTGGCGGTTTGCGACGCAACGATATTATTTTTGAATACAACGGCAATGCGGTGAAAAAAGTTGTTGAACTCCAAATGCTCGTCGCAGAATCACAAGTCGGTGAGAGGTCTGTCATCAAAGTTTTAAGGCAAGGGCATGAAAGAATACTCAATGTGACGATTGGAGAAATGCCGCCTGAATTGGCGGGACAGACTGTTGAAATTAAGTCTGTGGCTTGGGAAATACTCGGTTTATCCGTGCGGAAATTACAAGCCGGAGATTTTGAGAGGTATACGTACCTGACTGATGAAGATCAGGGTGTTATTGTTGAAATGGTTAAGGTAGATGCCCCCGGATACAAGGCGAGGATACCCAATGGCGCGCTTATCGTCGCCATCAATGACCAGAAAGTCACAAATGTGCAGGCTTTCGAGGCATTTCTTCAGGCGAAGCAGGGCGCTGAGGAATTAATCCTTGACATTAAAAGCAGTCATGGTGAAGAGCGGCTAACTGTTAAACTCGGAAATTAACGGAAACTTGGAAATTTTTAATTTATCAAAATGGCAGAAACATCACAAAACATCACTCTCAGAGACATCTTTAGTCCCGGCGGTCTTATTGCACAACAACTTGACGCATACGAATTTCGCCACGAACAATTACAGATGGCACACGAGGTAGCTCGTGCCTTTACCGCGTCCGAGCATCTGATTGTTGAGGCTGGAACAGGTGTTGGTAAAAGTTTTGCTTATCTGATTCCCGCAATTTCCCTCGCACTGAAGTCGGAACAGAAAGTTGTCATTTCGACAAATACCATCAGTCTACAGGAGCAACTCGTAACGAAAGATATTCCGTTCCTTCAGCGTGTGCTCCCTCGCGATTTCAGTGTAGTTCTGGCGAAGGGACGACGTAATTATCTCTCACGAAGAAGACTCAAAAATTTGATGAGTTATGAACGCGGACTGTTTGATACGCGTGAAGAAGTAGAAGAAATCGCAGAGATTAAGGCATGGGTGGATCGAACAGTAGATGGCAGCAGGGCTGATCTGCCTTGGCAACCGCAACCACAGGTGTGGGATAAGGTTGTCTCCGATAGAGATAATTGCCTTGGACGTAATTGCGAAACTTACGATATTTGTTTCTATTTCAAAGCCCGAAGAGAAATGTACAACGCCGACTTGCTTATTGTGAATCATCATTTACTCTTTAGCGATCTCGCTATCCGTAAGGAGAGTGAGGCGACGATGGGGGTGCTACCGGATTACGATTATCTCATCATTGATGAAGCACACCACCTGGAAGCGACAGCCACAAACCACGCCAGCATCGACTTCAGCAATACTCGCGTCAAATGGCTTCTTGATTCTCTGTATAATGAACGAAGTAAAGAGGGGTTAGCGAAACAGTTCGATTCACCACGACTTGAGGCGCAAGTCGAAACGGCGCGCCAGCAGGCAAATACTCTCTTCAGAACGATTATTGAGACTGTGCAAGAAGAAATCGACAGTGAGGAGAATGGGAACGTGCTGACACCGCGCATCCATAAAAGCAATTTTGTCAGTAACGTCCTGGATACCCCTCTTGCCGATATTGAAAAAACTTTGAAACGCCTCCGCGACGATGCTATGACGGACGATGATGAGCAGGAAATTACAGCGCATCAACATTATTGTCAACGCCTTCGTGATGAATTGGATATGATCATTCGGCAGACTGATCCGAATTACGTCTATTGGGCTGAGATATCGACCCGCGGACGAACCCCTCGTATCCTCCTCAACGCCACACCCGCCAATGTGAATCAGATGTTGCAAGATCATCTGTTCACGGTAAAAAATAGCGTTGTGATGACGAGTGCTACGCTTTCTACAAATCGCAATTTCGCTTACTTTAAAAAACGGGTCGGGATAAGCGGATGTCGTGAACTTCTTGTCCATTCGCCATTTGATTTTAAACGGCAAGTTCAGATCCATATTCCCCGTAATATGCCGCATCCGAACAGTCATCGCTTTGTGCCAGCGGCGATTGAACAGATTAAACACTACCTCAAACTGACGCATGGCAAAGCGTTTGTGCTTTTCACAAGCTACAGAATGATGGACGAAGTTTACGATGCTGTCGCTCCTGGTTTGGAGGAAATAGGGATTGAGACTTTCAAACAAGGGGGTGAGCTTTCGCGAACAGCGATGCTTCAGGCGTTTCGTGAGAATACAGACTCAGTCCTATTTGGGACGTCCAGTTTCTGGGAGGGTGTTGACGTTCGCGGCGCATCGCTCAGTAATGTTATCATTACAAGGCTCCCCTTTGAAGTTCCAACGCATCCCGTGATGGAGGCGCGCGTGAAACAGATTAAGGAAGAGGGCGGAAACGAGTTCTTTGAATTCAGTTTACCAGAGGCGATATTACGCTTAAAGCAGGGATTTGGACGGCTCATCCGAACACAGACTGACGAGGGAATCGTCGTGATTCTCGACCCACGGATAAAAACCACGAATTACGGAAAACAATTTTTAGAATCACTCCCGGACTGCGAAATTGTGGAGGGATAAAAAAAATGCCCGTGGTATGTATGTCCACGGGCATCTTAATGCTTGCGAAGTGTCCGAAATGCTATTTTCTGTGTGTGAACGTTCCTGTCATTAATAGCGTCTCGGAGATGGCTGCGCGACGCGAATCCCTCGATCATGCGTGAAAGGGAATTCAAATTCTATCGTTTGATAGCGTTGTGCTGCACCTGGCGGAGGAGCTTTCTCAATCGGGAGTATAACCTTCAGTTCGAGGGCATTCAACTTGGTTTGTGTGAATGGAAGGAAACCCTCGGAACTTTTACCGGGAGGTATTCCTGTTCGACGTGTCCCCACCTGTTTTTCAACGATAGGCATCCGTTTCTCTATGAGAATCCGCCGGGCAGTTTCGAGTCCGTTTGTAACATAAAGCCCTGTTGCGCGCGCCATATATGTAAAGCGCTCCTTTAAATCATTAAAATTCATACCGCCATAGACGTTCTCACCTTGATCGACGATTGTGCATTTTTTGACATCAAAGATGATGTTTTCGCTCCGATTGTTAGTAATCTTCACATAAAACACATCTGTTTTATCGCCTTGATGGAGTGCTTCAGTCTCATAAAAAGGTGAAAAAGCGTTGCCGCGATTGTACTTTCGGTCGAGGTCTGGCCGCCGCCAATACGCGATAGAGACGGTAATTCCATCCTTAGTCTTCGTTAGGATTGGCTGTCTTGATTGAACCTCAAACAGTCGCGGGTGGTCAGATAGCATGAGGACGTCAACAACCTTCCTATCTTCACCGCTGCCCCTTTCAATCTCAGTTTGGGTATCCGTCCAATCGTTGAGGAATTCACTCCACTGATCCTCGGCATGGGCATATTCGTTGAATGCGAAGATGTAGGTTACGGCTTCCATGTTGGCATCACGTGCTTTTCCAACTCGGAATCCGACAGTGTTTATACCGTGCTTGTCGAGCACTGGTTTCGCGAGTGCCTCAGAAGGGACAGCGGGTACAACTACCTCTTCAGTCGGATTCTTACTCTGTAACTCCACTGCTGCCGCTATGTTATGCACGGGTTGAATGGGTGATAAGTTACTGAGTGACGTACCACAACCCGCAACGCTAAAGACGAGCGCAAATAGCAGCCCAAGATTGAGTGCTGTGAATTTATTCAACCATTTCATTTATAATGTTGCCTCCTTGGTTACCATTCTCCGAATGGCAAAACTGTTGACTATTGAGAGTCACTCTTACAAATCCAAAATGCCATAGATTTATTCACGAAAGCGAATCTGTATCCACCTATCGAAATTGGCGGCTTTAGACTCGGGAAATTCGATAAAAATGGTGCATCAAAATTGATGCTGTGATTTTAGAATAGCATAACTGCAATTTTTAGTCAAGAAATAAGTAAGAAGAATTTATTGCAATCACTTTACAATGCTCAACTTCCCAATTTCTTGAACAAGCGCATCTGCCTGCCTTGCGGAAATACGATAGATATAAATTCCCGGTGCAAGCGGGATGCCGTTCCCAGTTACAGCCTGCCATTCAAATTTACCTTGCGTCCCTACAGTTTCTCGCGTTTCGCTATAGACAAGATCCCCCGCCGGTATGAAAATCTCAAGACGAATGTTATCGGCGATCTGTGAAGCAGACAACCGATAGGCAAATGTCACTGCTGTATCCCCGGTAAGGAAAGGGTTTGGATATACTTTTATCTCATCAAGTGCGAAATCTCCTGCTTGAAGTTGATCTACATGCAAGCGGTAAGAATCAATCCGACTGAAGCCACCATCTGATTCTACGATGATGTAGAATATATCTGTCGTATCGGGTTGATAAATGAGTTTCAATCCGCCGATGTCGGTGGCATTTTCTCCAGTAGCGATCATCTCACCCGTTGCTGCATGCAGGGACAAACGGTAGTTTTTGCCTGGCGGAATGTCAGCCAACGTCACCAAAATCGTGATGTCACGAGTCGCTTCTACTTTGTAAACATCACGTGTATCGCCTAAATCGAAAAGAAAAGATTCATACGTCTGTCCGTATGTAATAGGGAACGCAGTCGCAAGTGTATCGTTTGGTTCGTAAGTATCGCCGAACGACACAAGAAGAGGAATCGTCCGACCTTCCGGTCCGATATTCGTGATAGAAATGCCGGTTACAGTGCCGTCGTTGGCGTTACTATTTGGCACAGTCCCGGGTGTAAAGGCAGTCTGTTCATCATCCGCAGAGTAAGCCGCCCCATCGGTGATCGTTTGCACATCTATAAATTCAACATCATTCTGTTGATAGGTGCCGCGGTGTTCGGGATCTGCTGGGTCTTCAAGCCAAATCTGTTGAGAGGCATCAAACGTCCCAAGCGGATAAGGATTCGTCTCGTCGATATGCCAAATCAGGATGCCCGATTCAGGGAGGTGGGTATCAAAAGTCGCCCCTGACGTTTTGTTTCGATTTTCTATGAGGAAGAACTCTGGTGCTTCTCCGCGAACGGGTGTTGCTGACGAATGGATATCAATCTTGAAAAGTATATTATCTGTGGGTCCGAGTTCAAAGCTCGGGACATCAATCTGTTGGTTTTGTGTTATCTGAACGGGTTGAATCCAGCCAAGGCGACCGTTTTCAGGGCGCGCGTCGAAGTCCCATTTGAGGTATCCCATAATATGGCTCGGTTGTAACCCGTTCCCGATCCCTAATTCAGTCGGACCTTGGTAGGGACCGAATTGGCTCATCAAGCCCCATTTGTGATCACGGGCATCTGTGAAGTCGAATCCGTAAACATCAGGGGCACCGAAGTCGTGAAAGAACTCGTGGAAATAGATGCCTAAGTGTGGATGTTCAAAATCGGGTTCCTCGGCAACAACGGCGGCGGTATTGACCCGGACACCATCATGAACAGCATTAACGGCGGGTATTAGCAGGGATGCAATATCCTCTATGATGCCACTTGAAGCCTGATCGTTTCCTGAATGAATTAGGAAAACATGGTCAACGACACCGTCGTCGTCCCTGTCATATTGTGAAAAGTCAACGATTGCGTCCGCAGCGTCGCACGCTTCGCGAACCAACTCCCGATAGCGTTCAAGAATTCTCACGCCTTCGCCGTAATAGGTCATCGGTTTTCTGGCACGAATCCATGTGTTACCTCTTGGGAAAACGCCACCGATTGGACCCGGCTGAACATCCATCTGTCCATAAGAATTTTCACGATAATACGTTTTGAGGGAGATGCCTTCTGTTGCAAAAAGGTATTGATCGAAAGCGGCACCTGCTCTCTGGCCGGGCATATCAGCAAAATCTATTTTCAAAGCGAGAACATACTCTATGCCATCTGACTGCAGGACGCCTTGCTCTCTGACGAAGCAGCATCCTTCAAGCGCCTCAAGAAAATCCACCCTGCTTTCAGGTGTTTTAGGCACGAATCCACCGCTCTCTGAATCTTGGTTAAAATAGAGATACGGATTTGGCGGCGCAGCGATACTGAGCGAAGGAAAGTGAACAAGGGTAAGGACACCAATCGTTAAACTCAGCAAGATTATTCGTATGGACGAAGACGGATGATAATGTAGAACTAAAACAGGCTTAATCAAACTCTCCTCCACACTTCCTGCACAAAATATAGAACTGGATGTCATCGGATTGGGCGTGTTGTGTCATGAGATCGACTGCCTGTTGCGGCAGATCTGCTGCACATTTGGGGCATTTATAGAGGGAGCCTTCTGTTGCTGGGAATTCGGTGAGGTCTCCCCAGATATCCTGAAGCCAGTATTTAAATTCCCAAGGGAGTTCGGTGTTGACAGCAGTTGCGATCTGGACAGCGTGGTGAATGAGTTTTTGACATTCGCCGATGGAAGCAGGCTCATAAGGGTGCAGTGCATGTTTAACGGGAAGTGAGTTCCCTTCTGTTTCGGTTTGCGTGTTGAAATCGCGCGTACGGGTAAGCAAAATCTGGTCTAAGCGTGAACCGCCTTCCCTGCCTTTAGACCAGAGACGGTAGTAGCCTGCCCGTTTAATCTGGAAAAAGGCTGGGTTGATGCCTTGTTTGGTATTTACGACACTGTCGGGTCCGGTGTTCCATAACCAGCGGTGCCATTTAGAAGTATCATCCGGATCGGGACAAATGCGAATTGCCCCTGGACCTCCATCCCGATCCCAGGGGTTTGCAAGTGCATCATCCATACCTATCCAATAGGAATCTTTACTCCATTCAAAGAAGACGCGCGCCCAAAGGTACCACTTCCCTGTCTTAGGGATATAAATTTCGTGTATTGCCCGCGCCCCTTTCAAACTGTCAATCGCTCTTCCACCAGAGGCTTCTGCGTTCTCAACCGGTCTCACCCCTTTATCGAGATGGATTGCGGCATCTGCTTCAATAACGAGTGTATCCTTCGGTAGGCGAATGAGTTCTTTAGGTTCATCGTTATCCGGTTCTGTAGGTTCCATGAGATTATAATTCTTCGCAATCCGTTGTGAGACCTTCTCAAACTGTTTCTCAGAAAGTTTGGCATCGAAAAAGCAATCTCGAATGCCTTTCTTCCAGAGATCCAGGAGGAGGAACATCGCTTTTAGGTTACCATCTGGACGCTTTCGGGTCCCAACTACGATTAACATACCGGTATCCTTAGAACGACTGATTAAACAGCGATGCAACGGGAAATCAGGTGATTTATGCGTTCTACTGGAGACAATAAGGGGCGCGTAATATCGGCAGTTTTCATCACAACCGGGGATCTTGGCACGCTTAGCTCTACAACATTCCGGGCAAATTAACATACCGTTAAGTGCCGGACAGATCCGTTTGCCACTATCTGAGCGACACGTTCGACATCGTTGGCGTTTAGGCTTTCTGTTTGAAGTTTGATAGCGTTGATGTCGCATGTTTCTTCCAAAAAGAGGAGCAATGAAGAGGATTAACTCGGACGATTGACGAGATCAGATAGATATTCAGCAATTTTGTCTGTAATCTGTTGGGCGTCTACATCCGCGAAGTTAAACAGTTCCTTAAGCATAGGGGAAATAGCACCCGTATCAAGCAACGCATTTGCGAGCCGCCCCATATTGCTGCGGTTGAGCCCCCCTTGTCCATCGTTGTTACCCATATCCAGGATCTTGATACTGTCGATTTTCTCGACAGGTTTCATGAGTTCCTCAAGAATATCAGGGGCTTCATCAATGAGTTCTAAGATTGCTTCTTGGACGAGGACGCGTTGTTCAGCGACATTTCGAGCTTCGTATTCTGCCATCTCGCCTTGTGCTTTCGCTCGCGCCTCGGCAAGCACAGCATCGGCAAGACGTTCGATCGGCTGTGCTTGGGCTTCGGCACCAATGATTGCCACCTCACGCTGCCATTCAGCTTCTTTCACCTGTTCTGTTGCCGTCACACCCACTTCTGCGCCCATACGTTCAGCTTCCGCTACTAACTGCTCTTTCTCTGCAAGTGCCGTTACCTGCTGCTTATTCGCAACCTCAATTTTCCGGTCTTCGTCGGTTAAGGCAACCTGTAATTCCTGATTGATACGGGTCTGTTCTACTGTCAAGATTTTGGCAATTTCTGCGAGGGAGACCTGTCGAACCTGATCGATCTGTGCGGTTTCGACGACGAGGTTTTTCTCGATTTCACGCTGTTGGACCTGTTGTTCTTGACTGAAACGTGTGGTTTGGACTGCCAAATCGCGCGCAATATCCCGTAGCATAACCCCTTCTTCTTGTGCGATGCGTGCTTTGTCTACGATGAGTTCCTTCTCAATGTCACGGGTTTCAACCTGTTGCGCTTGTGCGATGCGTGCTATCTCTACTGCCAAAATTTTGGCAACTTCTGCGAGTTCGACTTGGCGCACCTGATCGATTTGTGCGGTTTCGACGACGAGGTTTTTCTCGATTTCACGCTGTTGGACCTGTTGTTCTTGACTGAAACGTGTGGTTTGGACTGCCAAATCGCGCGCAATATCCCGTAGCATAACCCCTTCTTCTTGTGCAATACGGGCTTTCTCTACTGTCAATACTTTCTCTATGTCGCGAACCGCAATCGCTTGTTCCTGTGCGATTCTCTGCATTTGAACGATGAGATGTTGCTCAATTTCGGCGAGTTGGACAACTTTGGATTGCTCAATCTGTTGTGTTTCAACGATGAGGTTCTTTTCAATTTCACGTTCGGCGACAATCTGTTCCTGTTGGACGCGAGCGACTTCGATGTCACGGTTCATCTCGATTTCGCGTTCTTGGATAACCTGTTCCTGTCTAATACGTGCGCGCTCGACCTCCTGCTTCATCTCGTATTCACGTTCTTGCACGCCCTGTTCCATCTCAAATTGGAATTTAAGGGTCTCGGCTTGCCGTTCCGCGGCATAGATAGCAATATTTTTTTGCTGATCGGATTCTGCCCATGCTTGCTGCTGTTCGGCTTCGAGTTTCTGTATCCGAGCGTCGACCTCAATCTGAACGATGGCGACCTCTTTTTCTTTGACAATCCGTTCTTTTTCTCGGTCCTGCTCGGCTGTGATTTCGGTGATTTCTCGAATACCAACTGCATCGAATCGGTTTTCGGCATCAAGCGTTTCAACGGGGGTCTGATCTACCCGAATAATAGATACGGTTTCAAGGGTTAAACCGTTCTGGATTTCCAGATCCTCACCGCACGCTCCTTGGACCTTGTCGGCAAACTCTTGGCGTTTCTGGAGGAGATCTTGAATATCACTTTCGGCTGCGACACTTCGCAACGCACCCTCGAGTTTCGGTTCAATTAATTCGCGCACGGTCTCAGGGGTCATAGATTTATCGCCAAGGGCTTGTGCAGCGCGTAGGATGTCGGTTTCTTCGGGTTCAACTTTAAGGTAGAAAACAACTTCGACATCACCGCGGTTAAAGTCGTAGGTAATCAAAGCCTCTGGACCCTCTCGTATGACCTCAATGCGCATGGTATTCAGAGAGATTTCTTTGATTTCATGGATAATCGTGTTAACCCAGAGACCCCCCGTGATACGAATTTTCTCTCTTGCACCCCCTGTTCGGACGAGTGCGACATCGGCTTTCGGTATACGATAGCGGATCACTGTAGCAGCGAAAGTTGCTAAACTCGCGAATAATACAAAGAGAATTGCTGTCAACCACCGTATGACTTCGTTCTGTCCAAAGCGGTCGAGATTTTGATATGCAAACCAACCAACAGCGACTGCAACAGCTATTAAGAAAACGATAACAGCAATGAAACGCATTCAGTTCTCCTTTTTCGTTGTCAGTTATCAGGTGTCAGGCACTCGTTTGTGACGGACACGGTGTTTGCCCGCACACTTTTAACCGAAAACTGAAAACCTAAGACTGATAACTATTCCCTACCGGAAAATGGTCTCGCTGCTGAGATGTGTCCGGTATCGCCCTTTGAGCGGTTGACGGGGGGACGTCTGCCACGCGAGATTTGCTAAGTAACAGAGCGCATTCTCAATGAGAGGTTTCGCTATAGTCGTCCGATAGGCATCACGGGTATCAACTGCAAAAGCGACATAATACCCATCTCCCCATTGTAACTGCACACTGATCGGATCTCCGTTATCCTCTCTAACAGCCAATCTTCGGTAACTCCTGTCGTCTGTCACCCAATGATCGTCGGTTACGAGCGTGTCGACATTTACCTTATGAGGCCAGGTAAACATACCCGTTTTTTGTCCGTCGTCGGTGATCTTGACGTTTCCATCTTTGGAATTAACCACGCGAATCGGGTGCTGATTCACTGGCAACCAATCGCCACGCCAGGCAGGCTCGGTCGTATGGACACCATCCGGGGGTGTGATATTGTTATCCATTGCGGAAGCCCAAACAATTCCGCCCTTACGAACGAACTCTCGAATTGCTTGATCGGCATCTTCAACGAAATATTCACCATTATGTCCCGTTGCGTTCCAAGTAAACCAGATGATGTCGTACTCTGAAAGCGTGATGCTTGAGAGTTTGATCGCATTGTTGGGATCCCCACGATTGTCAGGATTGTCATTAATGTGGACAGTCGTAAACTGAAATTCTAATCCTTCAACAGAGGTGAGGGACTCCAATATTGCTGGCTCGCCTGTTGCGCTATCGCCTACAACAATCAGCACACGAAATACACCTAACGGCACAATTTTTATAGAAGAGATAATATCTGAAAATGATTGCGAATGTGGATGTGCTCTAAGGTTCCGAAGTGCCAATTGAAATTCTTGTGAACTGAGGCTTAGGTTCAATCGCCGACCTTCAAAGTTAGCGTGCTCGTAGAAAATAATATGACATCCGCTGAACGGAAAACTCGGACCCCGCTGGATTCGGATTGACGAAACCGTATCGTTCATCCCGATATCAAACATTGAACTGACATCCCGCATGATAACACTCCGTTGACCGGTATAGTCTACGTCCCGGAACACCTCAATGATGACCGGGACTGCTCCATATTCCGGCGGTGTTGGATGCGCTGATGGACTGAAACTGATAGATGTAATCGCGTCCCCGAAGTTGTAAGGGATGTCATGAATGTTTGGATAGAACCCTGGAGCAAGCACCAGCCGGCGGCCTGCGTAGTCCTCATGCTCATGAAAGATGGCTTTGTAGTTGGGCGACGCGTTGAACCCGGGTCCCTTGTAGATTTTAATGGAAGAAATGATATCTTGGGCACCAATCTCTGCAGTGTTCGGGATCGATTCAACAAGCGTAACCTTGCGTCCATGAAAGTTCACATGTTCAAAGACTTCAACGACAAGCCTTGGCATGTTGGTCATAACTCGCTCCTTGTTTTCAGGCATAACTTCCAAACGAGATTGCAGGTTTAATTAAAATATCATTAGCAGAAGCGGTTTGTCAAGCGAAACTTTCAATTTTCTTGAATATCTGGAAAGAATATGATAAAGTATAGAGTAAGAGTTTGGGAAAGAACGCTTTAGCAGTGTAAGATGGAGGCGCTGTGATGTCTTACAAAAGAGTAGTTCTTATTTTTGCGATCACAATTATCAGCATCGTATTGGTATATTTTTTGGTCCGGATGGAGCAATCGGTGAAAAAAGAAACGGGAGCATCACGTCCCGTCACGCTACCGTATAATTGGATCGGGAGTATAACGCAATCACAAATAGCGGAACCCTCTGGTATCACCTACCATCCGACTCGACGGAGTCTATTCTTGGCTGACGATTCAGGGAGTGTCCATGAAGTAAGCTTGGAGGGTAGGCTCATTCAGTCGGGAGGATTAAACGAACGGGATATTGAAGGAATTACCGTGAATCCGGATACGGGTTTACTTTACGCGGCTGTTGAAGACGACGAGGCGATCCTTGAGCTTGACCCAAAAGATCTCGCCATTCAAAGGGAATTTAGAATCGGTAGGAATTATAAAGGCGAACAACTCTTGAGAAAAGGAGGCATGGGCATTGAAGCGATCGCTTTCGTGCCAGATGCCTCACACCCAGAAGGGGGCACGTTTTGGGTCGGTAATCAATCCTTTAGTCTCAAAGCGAAAGATGAGCCCTCGGTCGTGTGCGAAGTCGTAGTGCCCCTGCGTTCCTCAACAGCGAAACAGTCAGACGGCACGATTATCCGCGCCTACAAAATGGACTTCATTGACATTTCAGGATTGGCTTACGATACGCAAGGCGATTTTCTGGTATTAATCAGCGATACAACAAACCTCTTCGTGGAACTTAAACGGGAAGGCACTATTCTCAGACAATATCTCTTACCCGGTGACGAACAGGAAGGGATTGTGTTAGACGGACTCGGTTATATGTATCTCGCACAGGAGAACGGGAAAATTATCAAATTGGCGGATCGGCGGCTCCGGTGAATGAAGATACTTCAGTTTCTTGATACTTCTAATTCACTGTTCTCTTCTCTGTCGTTTTCTGCTGCAGTGCCTTCAAGGCGCAACACAGTAACCCCCGGTACTAAATCTAATACCAGGTTGATGGATGCGTACTGTTCTGCGGTATGACCACAATCGTCGCGCCACAGAATCTGGACGTTTCCTTCATCATAGAGAATCCCATCGGCGAGTCTCTTACCATCGGCATTTTCTAATTGGAAATATCTGCGGCGTTTTGCATCCATGATGTTTGTGGGTATACCAAAGGGGTGAGGTATAGAACCTCACCTTGAGAGAAATAAATCGAAGAGGCTATTCAAGCGAGACAAAATCAGCCTCTACACCGTGCGGAATAATCCCAGCAATGGTGCCACGGTGAAGCAATTCCCGCACGCCTGCTCTACCCTTTTCTCCGTAATCAAGCGTGTAGTCATTGACGTACATCCCTACAAATTTATCGGCGAGCGCGGTTTCCATATCGCGTGCGTAAGTCATTGCGTATGCTAACCCGCGTTCTCGGTGTTCCAATGAGTACTGGATGCTCTGCTTGAGTAATGCTGTTATCTCACGAATTTTTGGGGTGCCGAGGTTACGACGAATTACATTCGCACCGAGAGGCAACGGGAGTCCTGTTTCCTCATACCACCACTCGCCCAAGTCGATGACTTTGTGAAGTCCTTCGCGTGCGTAGGTTAATTGTCCTTCATGAATAATGAGCCCGGCATCGACTTCATCCTGTTGGACGGCGTCTAATATTTTATCAAAGGGACGGGTCTCTGCCTCAAAATTTGGTTGGAAGAGGCTAAGTGTAAGATAGGCGGTCGTCATTTTGCCGGGAATAGCGATCCGTTTACCCGCAAGTGTGTCTATGGGTGTCTTGGAAACAACGAGGGGTCCGTATTGATCGCCGATACTCGCCCCACAAGGCATGAACACATAATCCTTCGCGACGTAAGCGTAGGCGTGAACAGAGATTGCCGTAACCTCAAGTTCAGCGGCAAGTGCGCGTTGATTCAGGGTTTCAATGTCTTCAATGACATGAACAATCTCATACGGATCCGTCGGGATTAACCCTTTGGCGAGCGCGTAGAACATGAAAGCATCATCGGAATCTGGGCTGTGCCCAATCCGAATTTTTTCTCTCTGTGACATAGTCTTCCTTTTTAATATCGGAGTGTCGTTTTTCTTCGGATAGTAATATAATCAAAATGCCTAAATATCTTTATCTCACAGCCACCCCAGATGGACTCACAGAATTAGTGCGTGCGGAATGCGTTGCACTGACAGGATCTGCGCCAAATACAGATGGCATCGCGATTTCAGACAGGTGTGTTGATGTCCGTCGAGGCGCGTATCTCAAGAGTTGCAGCGAAATCCTTTTTGAAACGAGCAGTCTCACTGAACTCTGCGCGAAGATCACTGCGAGGGGTTTACATGCGGACGAGTTTCGGGTTTCTGTCGTAAAAAAGCCGCGCAACCTAAAAGTAAACTCTATGACCCTCGCGCGGGACATCGGCACTGCTATCGGTGGTAGTGCGAATTTATGCCAGCCGCAGACGACTTTCCTAACGGTTGTGACGGCTGATAAAATGTGGTTCGGGCAACTCCTTTCTGAGTCTGACGGTGTCTGGCTTGCCCATAATCAACGCCCTTACGTGACCTCAAGTTCGCTACCCGCTCGGCTTGCGTGTGTGCTCGTCAATTTAGTAGCACACCCGGGGGAGCATCTACTTGACCCGTGCTGTGGAACTGGCACTATTGTGATGGCTGCCGCACATAGCGGTATCTACGCAACGGGTTACGATGTCAACCGTCGCATGATAGGCGCGACCACGAAAAATCTGCAGCATTTCGAACTATCAGCAGACGTAACACTCGGTGATGCGAGACACATCGATGAACAGTATGACGCCATTGCAACAGACCTGCCCTACGGCATTAATCTCGTCAGAGATAGCACGCAAGAGATAGAAATTTTGTCAAATTTACGAACATGTGCGCCGAAAGCCGCATTCATCGACCTTCGGGATATCAGTAAAACACTGACCGACCTTGGCTACCAGATTGAGACTGTTCTACCAGTTCCAAAGTTGAGCATTGTCCGGCGTATTTTCATCACATCTGTCGTTGCATAAAGGACTGTCTATAGTATCCGAACTTCGGGCAACTGGAACGAACTTGGATTCAATAGTCCTCAATGTTATCGTAAAAATTCGTTTCTGGCAAGTACTCATCTTCGTTGAGTTCTTCCTCTTCATGTACCTCGTATTCTCTCCGACTCAGAAGTGTGTCTATTTCATTTGGGTTCTCAAGCCGGAATTTACAAATCCATCCATCTCCCTCTGGAAAGCGATTCAGAAGCTCAATGTCATCGTCGAGAGCCGCGTTGATTTCGTAAATTTCACCTGTCACAGGCGCATAAATATAGAAGTTTCTCCCCTCTGATGTTTCAACGCGTCCGATAATTTCGCCCTGTTCGTATTCGCCGAGAACTGGTAACTCTATGAAAATAACACTGCTGTAGATCTCTTGAATCCGCTCTGTGATTCCAACATTACACACCCTTGAATTGAGAAATTCAATCCATTCGTGAGTCGTTGTGTATTTTATTTCAATGTTTTCCATCGTCAACCTCCTCACATCAGATATGATAGGTGCTATCACTTAACGATTCCAATACCTTCGGGTTTCGCTTGGAAGGGTTCGACTGCGTTTTGCCGATTGCTAAAAGGCTTGTCCGATTGAAAAAGCATACACGGCTTTGCCTTGCACAATGTGAATGCGTTCTTCATCTACCACGACAGGTGTAAATTGCGGTGTATATGCTGCGTTGAGAATGATGTTTCCGAGTCTGAAACCGATCCCGAAGCAGAGCCCTTCTGCTTTCCAGAGCCGTTCTTCCGTTTCAAATAAAGCGTCTTGCAAAAGGAGCACCGATGTGTAACGCTTTTGTGTGTCTCTCAGGTACCCAATTCTAATTCCGAGTCGGTAACGATACCACGCTTCAGCCCCTATATTTATTCGAATCCCATCGCGGAAAGGGGGATGTGCGTCTAAACCAACTCTCAAAGCCACGTCCGATATTTCGCGCTGGTATGCGATACCTGTTACAATCGTGCGCTCCATTGTATCTGGAATAGACGGGTCAGAGAAGGAGAGTCCGTTGCTCAAATTTTGAATGACAGCACCTATCTGAATGGTCTCTCCAACCTGCTGGATAATACCGACATTATAGGCGTATCCGTGCCCGAAGTCCTCCTTGCCATTCATGTCAATTGCCTTAGAGCGCAACCATTTCGTATCAACACCCACAATTGTCCCACCGAACAAATTTACGCCGTAACTGAGTCCGATCGCGAGGTTATTTTCAGGAAAACTGTTAAGAGCCTTTCCAAGGTAGTCTACTCGACGGAACGCACCGGCTTGTTCAAAAGCAAGTGCCAATCCAAGCGCACCGAATTTTCCCATTGGAAACGCCCAATTTAAAGTTTCAACACCCGACGAGTATTGCTCGTACCGACTATAATCCTCATAATTGGCATTGAGGTTCGGTTTGGAAAGCAGGGCGATCGTGCGTGGGAAACGGGTCGCGTGAATAACGAAACGGTTCCCCGTTGGTTCACTGACACCCGCGGGGTTACTCCCTAAGGCGTGTGCTCCGCGGGTTGCGCCGACGAAACTACCTCCCATCCCATAATGTTCCGCGCCAAGCAACTGTTTGAGGAACCCATCTGCGGATGCTCTGGTGTTTGACATGGAGGCGGTACTACTGAAAACAAAAAAGAGGCTTACTGTGCAGGATAGGACAGTCGCTATACAATTTTGGACGTATTTCACTTCTTACCTCATGGAACAGAGTGTAACTTGTGCTACAGCGTAGTCATTTGTATGTGACATAGAGACGAACGCTGCGCTAATATTGCATTTCTGTGCGTAGCGTTGCACTTCGCCGTGTAGAATGAGTTCCGGTTTTCCGATTGTATTCGCCCGAATTTCTACGTCTTGCCATCGCATTCCTGTGGTCAAGCCTGTGCCGAGTGCCTTGAGTGTTGCCTCTTTCGCAGCAAAACGAGCGGCAAGCCGCCAGTACCGAGACGGGGCATCTCCGCAATAAGCGAGTTCCTGCTGCGTATACACCCGTTGTTCAAAACGGGGTCCCCACCGGCGAGACGCATCTCGGATCCGTTCAACTTCAACAATATCAATGCCGATTCCCTGAATTTTTTGCTGGTGCATCAGATTATCTATAGAGGGCATCCGTTATTTGCGCAGCACGAACGTTTGCTTTGACATCGTGGACACGCACAATGTCCGCGCCGTGTGCGATTGCCCAACACACTGTCGCGGTTGTTCCTTCAACGCGCTCGGTTACAGGGAGGTTTAAAATGTTACCGATAAATGATTTCCGTGAAGTCCCAATGAGCAGAGGTTTGTGTAACCTTCGGAATGCCGAAAGACGTTTTAGGATTTCAAGGTTGTGTTTTGTCGTTTTGCCAAATCCGATGCCTGGGTCGATAATGATGCGATCCGGCGTAATCCCTTCGGATTCAGCTGTCTCGATACTTTTCTGAAGTGAATCACAAATTTCACTAACGATGTCGTTATACTCAGGTGCGTGTTGCATCGTGCGGGGTGTGCCTTTCATGTGCATCAGAATGAGTCCCGCTTCCATTTCTGATACAACCGCTGCCATTGTAGGGTCCCCGCGTAACGCCGTGATGTCATTGATGAGATGGGCACCGGCTTCAAGCGCGCGCCGCGCCACTTCAGCTTTATATGTATCGACGGAAAGAAGAACATCAACGGTGTCAGCAATAACGCGAATGACGGGTAGGATTCGCGTCAATTCTTCATTGGTAGACACCGGGGATGCCCCAGGGCGGGATGATTCTCCTCCAATATCAATAAGGGTCGCACCTTCCGCCACCATCAGTTCGGCATGTGTGACCGCCTGTTCGACATCAAGATAGCACCCACCGTCCGAAAAAGAGTCGGGTGTGACGTTCAAGATGCCCATTACATGTGTATGTAAGCCTAAAGTGAGCGATTTACCGCGACAGTTCATACGATCGGTTTCGCGGGGAGTTGTGGCCGGGGTCCGAGAATCTCGTCAATCTCTTCAGTGACAAGCGTTTCCCGTTCTAAAAGGGCGTCTGCGAGTAACTTTAAACCTTCAAGGTTGGTTTCCAAGATTTCCCGTGCTTTATTATAGCACTCTGTTACAATGTCATGGACCGCCTTGTCGATTTCAATGGCAGTTTTTTCACTATAATCCTGATGGACACTTAATTCTTTACCGAGAAAGACCTGTTCGTCGCGTTTACCATAGGTAAGAGGTCCCATATGGCTCATACCCCATTGTGTAACCATTCGGCGTGCGAGACTCGTGGCTTGCTCAAAATCGTTTTGGGCACCGGTGGTTTGCTCACCAAATATAATTTCCTCAGCCACTCTACCGCCGAGGGCAAAAATGATATGCGCCAAGAGACGTTTTTTGCTCATATTATGCCGTTCTTCGAGAGGGAGTTTCGCTGTTACACCGAGGGCTCTACCGCGTGGAACGATCGTGCACTTGTAGTTTGGGTCACTTTCTGGGACAAAGTGTAGCATAAGGGCGTGTCCTGCTTCGTGATAAGCCGTAACCCGTCTCTCTTCGTCGCTAATGACGAGGCTACGCCGTTCGGGACCCATAAGCACGCGATCTTTAGCTTCGTCAAAGCACATCATGTCAATTTCTTCTTTGTCACACCTTGCGGCAAGGAGTGCGGCTTCATTTGCCATATTCTCAAGGTCTGCGCCGGAGAAGCCCGGAGTTGCCTTCGCTAAGATTTCCAAATTGACGTTTTCAGCGAGTTTATAAGGGGTTTTCGTATGGACCTTGAGGATTGCTTCCCTACCCCGAACGTCCGGCAAGTCAACAACAATCTGTCGGTCAAATCGCCCTGGACGCAGGAGCGCTGGATCTAAAACGTCGGGTCGGTTTGTTGCCGCAATGAGGATGACACCTTCAGAGGCTTCAAACCCCTGCATCTCAACGAGTAATTGATTTAAGGTTTGTTCACGCTCATCGTGTCCGCCACCGATACCCGCGCCACGGTGTCTACCCACAGCATCTAATTCATCAATAAAAATAATACAGGGTGCGTTCTTCTTTCCAGTTTCAAACAGGTCTCTCACCCGGGATGCCCCTACCCCCACGAACATTTCGACGAAATCGGAACCACTAATGCTATAGAACGGCACGTCTGCTTCACCTGCGACGGCTTGTGCAAGCATGGTCTTTCCAGTGCCGGGCGGTCCCATGAGGAGCACCCCTTTCGGAATTTTACCCCCGAGTCGCTCAAATTTTTTGGGGGCTTTCAGAAATTCGATGACCTCCTCAAGGGCTTCTTTCGCTTCATCGACACCCGCAACATCCTCGAATGTCACTTTGGTTTGGTTTTCGGAGTGGAGTCTGGCACGGCTTTTACCAAAGGACAGGGCCCGATTCCCGCTGCCTTGCATCTGACGCGACAGGAAGATCATCAATCCTAAAAAAATGAGGAGCGGGACAACGGTCGTCCCGAAAATCAGCAAACCTTGCGGAAATTTAGAAGGGGGCTTGACATTATAATTAATCTCAAACTCGTCAAGTTTTGCTTGGATGTCATAATCATCGATCGCATCGCGGCTGGCTCTAAATTCGCCCTGCCATTTTGGGGGGAGGTGTGTTTCTTGCTCTTCAGGATTCACGCTCTGCAGAATTTCTTCGCGGATTTGGGGAAGTCTGTTTTTATTGAACTGTCCTTCAACCCATTCTTCATCTAAAACCAGATACCCTTCAAACAGGGATGAACCGCGTGTTATGTATTGATGAAAATCAGAGGTCGCAAGTTGATAAACTGGATCTCTGCGGTTGAATAGCTGATAAATGCCGAGGACAACGAGTCCGGCAACAACTACCCACCAAATCACCATGCTTCTTGTATTTTTATTCACAACCGATTGCCTCTCTGTTAAATTCTGAGCACTGACAAAAAATTAATTTCAAAACGTATTAGTTTATCAAAAGCTGTTTAGTTTAAAAGTATAACAGATTTTTTTTCAAATTTCAACTGAATTTAAAAAAATCGTCTATTTCTGAATCACAAATAGGTGATATAGCAATTTTAAGTAGATAAATAATTGCAATTTAAGATATACTATAATTATGAAGAAATAGCAAATAGGTGCAACAAAATATTTAGAACGGCGTTCGGATGTTTACGAGATGATCCGGCGCGATCGTAATAAAATAGATTAAAAGCTCCCATATAAAGCGTAAGATAGCGTGCCTTGAAAATCAACCGGACATAAAATCCAACCCTACAGGCTATCCTGGAAAGGAGGAATTTATGAATTTTAACAGACAAATACTTGCGACAATTATCCTTCTGCTGGCTCTGGTGCCTCATGCATTAGGGCATGTTACAGGGAGAAACCTTCAAAATTTTCAATATAACGCCGACCTCGCATCGGTCGCGCCTATCGTGGATGGATACCTTGACGATCCGGCGTGGGCAAAAGTGATTCCCGGTAAATTGGAGCAAGACTTAATTAGCGGGGAACGCAGGGGCGAATCTCCTGATTTTACGGGAACCTTCGCAGCGGTGTGGCGAAACGGTTTCCTGTATGTCGCTATTAAAATAATAGACGATCAACTCGAAAACCGACAAGCAAAACTGCTGCGTGAGGATCATCTTATCCTTTACGTAGATCCACATCATTCGGGTCGCGCAGACGATCTCTACCGTTTTGAGATCCCAATTGAAAAAGACATGGGCACGTTAAAATCGCCCCTGACGCGAGTCGCGTGGGGAAACGATGGGCAGACATGTGAGTTGAGCTTCCGGATTGATAACTTGGCGAGGAAGGGCAATAGTATAGGGTTCCTCATTGCCTACAACGATGTCGATAGCGGGAACCTTCGGCAGGAAATTGCTTGGGCTCCAGAAGGATACACTATGGAAGAGAATGCTTACCTTCCCGATCTCGTTTTCACTGCGAGCATTGAACCGACTCGACAACAAAAATTAATCCAGTGGGGACATATCAAACGTCTCTATTAGTTTGCTGCCGTAGGGGGAGGCGTGAAAATCTCGCCCTACGGTTCAATAAAACACCACCACATAGCGCTGGAGAATTCGTGTATTATATCGGTAAAACTTTGGAACTGATGGGCATCGCCTGTTTAGGTGCCGGACTCTATTTAGGGTGTTTCAATCCGTATGGCTACAGTGAATCCAAAGCGATGGGCGTTGAGATGGGTTTCCTAACACTCGGGGTTTTGGTTTTTTTTGTCGGAAGACTCATTGAGAAACGTCAGTAAGGATTAACAACAGGACTTACGCAAATTGGGCAAAAAACAGTGTATTTCCGTGATTTAACCCCCTAAAGAATCAGAATCAACGGTATGAAGTCCGTATGGACTTCCCCGGGTATGAGGTCTCCCGTGTGGGCTTCCCCGCCCCTTATCAGGGGGACTTTAAGAGAAAATGCGTAAGTCCTAACCCAGGAAGGATTCTTAACAGAACAGTGAAGGAAGCTTTTCTTCAAATTCTCCATGATATTGAGGAAAACCAAGCTGATCCGGAAAAATATCTGCAAGCGATGTTCTCTTCCTTGATTAACCTGATGGCAAAATCGCAGGTTGATCTTAATTTATTTCAAGAAATTGGCGAAGCCTCTACCCAAATCTCTCAAACAGATGCAGTAACGATTGACAATATAGTAAACCTCCTGGAATATCATTTATGGTATTGGAATGAATTATTGGAATCTCTGTTGTAAAAAATTGATTTTGAACAAGGGCATTAATCGGCAAGTTGTATAATCGCAAGACCCTGTTCGCCTGCGACCGAATAGAGCAACCACGTTTTTCCATCCTCACAATAGATTGCTGGATCGCGAAGTTCATGTACGCGTTCGCGATCCAACCCACCTGTCGAGGGGCTAATCGGTAAATCCACACCCTCAAAATCATATTTTGGCGCGATGACCTCTATTGGCGCAGATGGATCCCAATCGTTCCAGTCGTCTGTCAACTGGACGGTGCTTTTACGGATCCGTTCTGGACTATCGCCGTAAAGTGAATAATAGACTGTCAGAGTATCGCCTTCAAGGTGGTTTGCTGTATGTCGCGGGAAACCCGTGTTGTCCTCAGCCGATTTACGTGGAAAGAGGGGGGTATCCCGCTGAATGAAGCCTGCTG
Source organism: Candidatus Poribacteria bacterium (assembly GCA_009839745.1). NCBI lineage: Bacteria > Candidatus Poribacteria > Candidatus Poribacteria bacterium. Next base: position 1,529 of record VXPE01000003.1, on the reverse strand, counting down.
TCCATTCCGGTGTTTCCGCGCGGCTTATCCAGCCATGATACGTCGCGTAGGGGTGTCCCTTCCACCAAAAGACGCGAAAATAGGCACTGTTTCGCCTGTCCATTGTATCCGCGGCTGTGTAATTCACACCGTCGGTAGCGGTCGCCCAACTACTTACTTGTCCACCCCGGGGATTGCCGTGGAAGTACATGAAAAAGCGCTGATTCTCTGCGTCTATGTGTACATCTGGCGAAGCGATGTGGTCACACCCCCGAAAAACAGTGGCATCACGATGCAATGCACCGGGGTGATAGATGGTGTAGGGTCCTTCGATAGCATCGGCATACGCCAGTCGGATATAAGCCCCGCGATGGTGTGCGAAGTAGAGATAGTATTTTCCCAGCGGATTTTTTACCCATTCTGGCACGCGAACGAGTGAGGGACCATTGATATTCGAGAAACCGTGTTCCCTATCAATCTCAGGCATATCGGGATGGATGAGCAGTGTTCGTTCCATAGTTCTCCTATTTAATCGTGGGTCTGAAACCGGTATACCTCTTGTGCGTCTTCAGACATGTCGTTCCATATCTCTTTTGGAATCCGTGCACCGAAGATTCCCGGGGCGTTGGGGGAATGATGAAACCGTCGAAAATAGACGAGTGCAAGCATGTGCCGGACAGTATCCTTTGTCCGATTCGGCATTGCCCGATGCCAGCATCGCATATCCCGCACAACGACTGAACCGGCAGGCATCTCTAACTGAAATGATGGGTAATTTGCCGCCCGCTCTTCCTCACACACATTGTAAGGTGTATTGCGTACCGCCTCATCATCAACAATAAGATGTGAACCCGGCCACACCTCTGTTGCGCCGTTCTCTACTGTGAAATCAACAAGCGGAATGTTAACGACAATCGTTGAAACGGGTAGAGCAAACGGCAGTTCAGGGAAGAGTTGTCCCGAATCCCGATGAATCCATTGGATTTCGTTACCTGGACAGGTTGAGTTGCAACCGTAAGGCAGATAGGCGAACACTTGTTCGCCCATTGCCGCTTTCAGAATCGGCATTGCGAACGGATTATCAATGATACGGGCATCCATGAACGGCATTTTCAGCATTGGGTTTTCGCCGTTCTGTCCCTCTTCTTCGTTCTGGAGGACGTTTTCCATAGCAACATTGAGATCCGCTATCCAATCGCGTGGAAGCACGCTTTCAATGACGACCAATCCTGCCTCGCGCAACAGACGCTCACCTGCCTCGACGCTTTCCGGTGTGAGTTTGTTTTCAGCACGTTCTTGATCGGAGATTTCCAGTTTCGGAATATTGATTGTTCGTCCTGTGGTTTCCATGTGCTACACCTGCCCTTCTATTTGGTTTTGAGGAAGTAGAAATCATCTGCCCTGCCTCCTATTTTCTCAAAGTATAGCATAAAATGTGAAGTCAGTCAAGATTCACCCTACAACGAAAGGGAAACCGATCTGAAGAAGAAAAAATCGCTCATGTCAAGAGTAAGTGCTTTTTACGAGTTTTGCTATAAAATCAACAGAGA
>VXPE01000002.1 GCA_009839745.1 Candidatus Poribacteria bacterium | reverse complement strand
TATGTGCTACGCCTACCGAGTGGCTGCTTTTTCCGGTGTGGGTGAAACTCATTGTCCCGCAGACGGTTCGCGATAAAGGCGATGCCGTTCTGAGACGTATCGCTTCAAAACTCTCTCGGGGGCTTATCATCTTCGATAGTGCTTTCGCACGCCGAAAGGTCTTTGAAATGTTATTGGGTTTGGGACATCACCTCCTGTGTCGGGCGAAGTCCAAATCGCTTCACACCTCGTGCGCACAAAAAGGTGTCCCACAGAGGGCCGACTCCTGGTCATACGCAGGCGACCCAAACCTTCAAAACCGTATCGCTATTTTCTCGTCTTTACAACAGACTTGACCTTGGAGATACCCAAAATACTTCAATACTATCAGCAACGTTGGCTGATTGAAACCGCTTTTCGAGACGCAAAACAGCACTTCGGATTCAGCGGGTATCACGTCAAATCTCGAAAAAGTATCAATCGCTTTGTGCAACTGAGTTTCATCGCAGCGTCTTTGACGAAACTCATCTTCTCACTGCCACAACCCACGGAGAAACCCATAAACGTCAAGACCGTCTGTGAGTTTCTTGGCATTCATGGGTATCATCCAAAGAAACTCACACAAGGCCTTCGAGTCGCTTATCTGAAAGCACAAATCAGAGACCACCGATTTTCTACGAGTTCCACTGAAAATACAAACTCGCAGAATATTATTACCCCTTTTCAACAAGATACGGCACCGCCTTTTGAAAAGGCTGCCTGAATACTATAATATTGTCCAAACTTTAGTTATGAAAGGATACCTGCTTTTCTGCTTTAATGCATCTTAATTCTTAAAATTGTCCAAACTTTAGTGAGAGAAGGCGAGGTCAGAAAAACCTCGCCTTACGGATATATCCGGGATAAAATTTACTTACGTTCAGGTTGCGCTGCCATCGCTGGATAGATTTCTATATCCGCTCGCGTGATGAGAACGCCAACGTAGAACGTCAACCAGTCGCCGCAGCACTCAATAGACATATACTCATCGTTATCACTGGCGTATTCATGAAGTTCAACATCGAACTTATCTTCCCCTTCGGCATTGGTAAGGGTGAGTGTTGCAGGCACAACGTCCTGTCGGTTATATTCAACAGCAATATCCGCATTCTCATCTTCCGGATCCGGAAAATAGAGCGTCATCGCATCCGGCAACGGATCGCCGAGTTCACATTCGTCGTCAACAATCCATCGGGAGATCTCGTAATCGTCCTTCGTTCCAGCGACATGATCCACGCCAATAACGACTTCCTCCTCCGCGTCCTGAGCGTGATACATATAGCGGCGGAGGCTTTCTCCTTCATACTTCTTTCGCGTAACCAACGTGAAAGCGTGCGAAGTATCTCCAGTCTCCTCATAAGTGAGGATGTCGGAGAGTTCAATCATGCTATCGAGCGGAATATCAATCAACTCATGCCGTTCCGGTTTCTTGGGTTCAGCGTCCTTTCGTCTACTAAACAGGGATTTGCCATCTTTTCTGCCAAACAGTGCCATGTTCCCCCCTAAAAATAACCCTTGTTATACATCACAACCACAACCACGCCAACAACGAGGACACTTCCGAAAATCAGCAGGAACCAAGTCGCTCCCGAGGTCTGCTTCTCAACAACAACGGTCCGTGTAGCCGGTGGGGCGCGCGTTGTGCGTGTCGTCGCGGGGGTTGTTACTGTGGGTGTCCCCTCGGCAGCAGCAAGGAGTTCCGACTTCAATGCCTCCTCATCCGGGAGCTCATCAACCGTGTAAGCCTCGGCACCGTCCCCATAAAACTTATCCGGATTTTCTTCAACATAACTTGCTACGTAGTTTTCATCTGGATTGGTCCCGGGATCCACGTAATTCGGGTTCTGTTCGATGCCTTGGCTTTCATAGTAATCCCGATAGCGTTCATACTCCGCCTGTTTTTCTGCACTCCAATGCGAGCGGTCATAGTTTCGATGGTGATAGTGCCACAGGTAACTATGGCGAATCGAATGGTTGTAATAATCATGGAAATAGATACCGAACATGAGGTTGTTAAACGCCATAGACGCCGCCAAGGGGTACATTGAATACCCCATCATTGGATAGTAACCCCCGAAATTATTGACGTTAATCGTTTGGCGAGCATCGCGGCGAGCGCGTGCCGTCTCGCGATTCGCCCTTCTGTTTTGGCGTTTTAACGTCCGGTTTTCTGCTTTGAGTTGTCGAACCTGTTTCCGATTTTGCGCTTTCACCTGCCGTTGCTGGCTGCGCGTTGCGCTCCGGGTCGCAGTCGTGCTTCGATTTGTTGCGGTCGTGGCTCTTGCTCGACTCGTCGCAGTCTGCCGCTGGCGCGCGACTGTGCTGGCACGTGTAGCGGTGCTTCTTGACGCGCTACTTGTGTTGTAGGTGCTGCCGGTGCTGCGGGTCGTCCGCGTTGAAGTCCGTGGACTACTATAGGTCCGCCTCGGTGTGGTACTCCGCCGAGTCGTGCTACGGCTATAACTTCGGCTACGACTGAAACTCCGTCCGCCCCTAAAACCGCCACCGCGACGGCTCTCTACGATATCGGGTGCGAAACTGAATAAAAAGACAACCAGAACCGCAAGGATTGAGAACTTCTGAAATTTACGTTTCACCCTGATCTTCCTCCTTAGATTTTTTTCGATGGAAAAACTTGACAAAAGATGCCGAATTTGTTAAAATTAAGAATACATGTAAATCAGGGGCGGTTTTATTCGTGAACCTCCCTGACTTTGAAGATTTATGTGCCTGTAGCTCAGATGGATAGAGCGTCAGCCTCCGGAGCTGAAGGTCGAGCGTTCGAGTCGCTCCAGGCACGTTCTTTTTTTAAATTCTAATGAACGCCCAAGTCACATTCTCACTGTGCGAAACCTTATATCCACTATTTTAAAAATTATGCTAACATTAATTAAGAGCGTTGTCAAGAATATTTGAAAGGAAAAATATGGCACTTGATGTCCGAGATGGACGATTAACGGATCTGATTGATCCGGAGGCAGCCGTCGAACAGATAGCAACAGGCTGCCAATTCACTGAGGGACCGCTCTGGCACGCCACAGAGCAGTTTCTGCTTTTTAGCGATATTCCTGCAAACAAGATGCGGAGATGGGATGCGAACGCTGGAATGACTGTTTTTCGTGAACCCTCTGGTAAGTCAAACGGTTTGACTTACGATAAAGGCGGACACCTCATTGCCTGTGAGCACGCCAACCGACGGGTCTCCAGAACGACAGCCGACGGACACGTCATCACAATCGCATCACACTATCAGGGAAAACGTTTGAACAGTCCGAACGATGTCGTCGTAAAATCCGACGGAAGTATCTATTTCACCGATCCCCCCTACGGACTCAGTGCAGCCTACGGTGTTGAATCAGAGAAGGAACTCGACTTTCAAGGGGTCTATCGCCTGTCCCTAAACGGTGAAACCCTGACTCTGCTCGTCGATGACTTTGATAGACCCAACGGTATCTGTTTTTCACCGGACGAGTCTATCCTTTACATCAACGACACCGAACGGATGCATGTGCGCGCTTTCGATGTGCAACCCGACGGCACCCTCACAAACGACCGCATCTTCGGTGAAGAGGAAGGGGATACGGGGAAACCGGACGGGATGAAAGCCGATACACAGGGAAACATTTATTTAACAGGTCCCGACGGCATTTGGGTCTTCGCACCTGACGGAACACATCTCGGAATTATTCTCGTTCCTGAGCGCGCCGCGAACCTGGCATGGGGTGGAGATGACTGGAAAACCCTTTTCATCACAGCGAGTACCTCCGTTTATCGCGTAGCATGCCAGACAGTAGGAGTCGCAGTCCCATAACACCCATGAAAGTTAATATCAAACGTATAGACAAGACACTTCCATTGCCGAAATACGAAACCGCCGGTTCCGTGGGTTTCGATCTGATTTGTCGAGAATCCGCAGAGATTGCCCCACACACCATCGTCCTGATCCCCGCGAACGTCATCGTTGAAACACCCCCCGGTTATATGCTGATGGTATGTTCACGAAGCAGCACACCGCGTAAATTCGGCTTGATGGTGCCGCAAGGTGTAGGGATCGTCGACAACGACTACTGTGGTGAAGAGGACGAATTGCAAATTCAGGTTTATAATTTCACAGATAGCGTTGTTAAGGTTGAAAGAGGGAGCCGCATTGCACAAGCCATTTTTGTGCGCGTAGATACAGCAGAATGGAACGAGGTCGAAGAGATGTCCGCAGCCTCCAGAGGCGGCTTCGGTAGCACAGACCGGTAGATATAGGGGGAGTCATGGAACAATACATAGATGGACTTCGACAAGTATTCGATACCGGTATCGACCGCGAGGGTAGAAATGGTGTAACCCGCGCACTCTTCGGTATGCAAATGCGCTACAACATGGAAGACGGGTTTCCCGCCGTAACCACCAAAAAACTCGCGTTCCGGTCGGTAAAAGCAGAACTTCTGGGTTTCCTGCGCGGCTACGACCACGTCGATCAGTTTCAAAAACTCGGCACACAAATTTGGGATGCAAACGCTGAGGTATGGGGACGCGACGGTTACCTCGGACGCATATACGGTGTCCAATGGCGACGGTGGAAAACAGAAAATGGCACGATTGATCAGTTAGGTAGCGTCATCGAACAACTTCAGACCAACCCGCATAGCCGCAAACATATTGTTACAGCATGGAATCCGGCGGAATTAGACGAAATGGCATTGACCCCTTGCCACATGTGTTTCCAATTCGTCGTGGCAGACGGGAAGTTGTCGCTCCAGATGTATCAACCGAGTTGTGATATGTTCTTAGGGGTCCCGTTTAACATCGCCTCGTATGCACTCCTCCTACACATGGTTGCGCAGGTAACAGGCTTTACGCCGCATGAATTCATCCACACCTTAGGCGATGCTCATATCTATCACGAGCACCTTGAAGCCGTCCAAACCCAATTAGAGCGGAAACCTTACCCGCTCCCACAACTCGAACTGAATCCAAAAATCAAGTCGATTGACGCGTTCAAGATGCAACATATTCAATTGATAGACTATCAACACCACGAGGCTATTTACGCGCCTATGATTGTGTAGAATTCTCGAGGCACCGCACTACAATGGAGGTTCCCAATGAAAATGCGGATAGTTTTGATAAGTCTCATCGGATTGCTACTTGCAAGTTGCGGGAAATCCAACGAAAATGAATACGCAATTTCGCGCTTAGCAGACATGATAACCCTTTATTGGGTGCTGCCAGCGGATTCAGAAATCGCCAATTTTGAACTCAAGGATAACGTCTTGGAATTGGACATCGATATGGATAAACAGCGGGTAACAAGGAATTTATCGATTCCAATTGGGGCTTGGCAGCAGAAATCTATCGCAATCATAGAAAACCACGAAACGCTTGAGGTTAAGGGGATAAGCAGACTGAACGAACTTGCGATCTTCCATATCATGGCGCACCCTACGATGGAATCCGCCCCGGAGTTTCCATTTAAGACGCATATCATGTGGAAGTGGATTGACGGGAAATGGCAACAATCACCACAGATAGTCCCCTCTGTTTGCGTCTTTATGTCCTCTCGACCAGATAGATACCTTCGCAATCTTGGTGATAATGCTCCGGGCAATTTTACACAGGCAGAAATCTTTCGGTCAGGTGACAGGATCACGGCATATTGGCATAGTCCCGGTAAACCGAGAACAACATGGTTCAACCATGCCCAAGCAGGAAGCGGATACATCGGCGGTGGAATAAGTGAAAAAGGGATTCGGCTGCCCGACAATTGGATCGAACAAATGCCTATTGCAAAGATAGAGCCCCACGAATACGTAACGTGCTTAGGCGTTGGCAAAACGCCGGAGATTTTCATCGCGTATTTCCGCGTATCTTCCAATGCTACGAACTAAGGAAACTATGACAAAGAAAAAGCAAAATCAAGGCAATTCCGATCCCTCTCAACAGAACGGCAATTCCGCAGTCTCAGACGAACTGACGCTGGCAGAGGAAGCAGGATTTCTCATTCATGTTGCTTTTGAGGAGTTTGAAGAGATTATCATCAATTACCCACATCACGCAGCCTACTGCTTTGCATCCATTACGCGTCTGGTGGATACCACTGAAAATCTGTCCCACTTCACACGACGGTTGGGCATGTGGCTCTGGATAGAAGTTCTTGCTTTTCAAACCGAAGAACCGCTGGACCTCACGGAATTCGTCGAACAGTTTGAAGTCGATGTAGCGGCCATCGAGACAGGGATTAACGAGCTTGTAACTGCCGAAGAATTTAAGATCGAATGGGAACAGGAAAAACAGATCAAACTCGTCCCCCGTATGGTAAAAGAGACAGTCATCCATTTTGCCGAACGCGTCTTGAGTGGGATACGAGCAGGAAAACAGGAAGAAGGAGTCGAGCCTTAAAATGGTAGTTTCAATGATTGCCGCAATGGATCAAAATAGACTCATCGGGAACGGACCGGATATCCCTTGGCAGATGCCAGTGGACCGGCGGCATTTTCGCGATATGACTATTGGGAAGCCCGTCGTTATGGGACGCAAAACCTTTGAAACCCTGAAACGCCCTCTCGGCAAGCGGCGGAATATTATTCTCACGCGAAACACCACCTACGCGGCACCGAAAGGGTGCATCGTGGCACACTCGGTAGAAGAAATCCTAAAACTTTGTGCAGGGACAGAGGAGCTCATGATATGCGGTGGCGCCCCTATCTACGAAGCTTTCTTACCGCACGCAAACCGACTTTACCTTACACAGATCCATGCTACGTTCAAAGGCGATGTCTATTTTCCGGCGTTCAATACCGAAGCGTGGCAAGAAGTAAAACGCATCGATGGCGAACCTGACGAGAAAAATCCTTACCCTTATAGTTTTTTGTTTTTAGAAAGAAAATAGGAGGCGTTCCGTGCTTAATGTGTGTATGCTTTCCGGTTCCTTTGAGTACGACTCCGAGGCATCTTTGACGATTTTCAAAACGTTCGTAGAAAAACACTATCCGATCCACGCGAATTTAGTCGTCTACAATTCAGAAGATCACGATCCCTCTTTAGGAGCGTTAGCGGATGCAGATGCGTTATTGGTTTTCACACGCCGTCTGAACACAGCGGGTGTCTCACTGAAACAATTTCAAGCCTACTGCGAACAAGGCAGACCGCTCGTTGGGGTCAGGACAGCCAGCCACGCCTATCAAAACTGGTTGGAATTCGATAAAACCGTGCTCGGGGGCGACTATCAAGGGCATTACGGTGAAGGACCTCCCACGCAGGTGGAATTGATTGATACGGAACATCCCATCCTGAACGGCATTTCAGCGTTTGACTGTTATGGTAGCCTCTATAAAAGTCCCTCACTTCGCGACGATACCTCTCTACTCTTGATGGGACACACGGACGAACATTCAGAGCCTGTCGCATGGACGCGTTTGCATAATGGCGGACGTATCTGTTATACTTCATTAGGGCACCAGAAAGATTTTGAAGTAGAACCCTTTTTAAGAGTCCTCGCGCAAAGTATCTTGTGGGTGGCGGAACAGATATAGGAAAAAATTCAAGGCATTTTGGAGACATGGAAACCCTTACAATTCTGAATGGCGACATCTACACTCCCGTGCATCATGGAGAGGGAAGCATCGTCATTCAAGACGACAAAATTTCAACGATAACCTCAGAAGCCCTGCAGCCATCGGGAGAGACCATCGATGCGGCTGGATGCCTCGTCATTCCCGGATTGATTGATGGGTTGGTGCACGGCGGCGGTGGCTATGATAGCATGACGGGTCACGTTGAAGACGTTGCGACAATCACACGAGCCCATGCGCGCAGCGGTGTTACCTCGTTGGTGCTGGGAATCTCCTCGGGCAGCATGACCCAAATCAACAATGCCTTAACCGCTATTGCACACGTCGTTGACGAACCTATAGCGGACGGTTCTCGGATTTTAGGGGCCTACGTGGAAGGAAAATTCGGGAGTCTCGCCAAAAACGGGGCACAGAACGCAAAATACATTACACCCCCGAACTTCGAAGAATTCCATGCAATGTGGGCAGCTTCCGATGCGACTTTAAAGGTAATCTCCGTCGCACCAGAAAACGATGACAATCTGCAGTTTATCAAGCATCTCGCAGCCTTTAAAGCAGATGCTTATAACAACATCGTTATTGCGATGGGACACACAAACGCCACATATCAACAGGCAATCGATGCGATTGACGCGGGCGTGACACGCGCCACCCATACTTACAACGGTATGAGTGGGCTGCACCACCGCACCCTCGGCGCCATTGAAGCAGTCCTTTCCCATCCAGACATCCACGCAGAACTCATCGTCGATGAGCACCATGTCCATCCTTTTTGGGGAAATACCCTCATTCAACAAAAAGGCATTCACGCCGTTGGGTTAATTACAGACTGCACAGAACTCGCCGGTGTCCCCACAGAAGAATGGCAAACCTCGGCAACATACCTCCCCGAGCTGGATGCCTATCGCCTCAATGAAGATGCGATTTCCCAACACGACACAACCTTTGAGCGGCATAGGACCGAGAAATACATTCGCAACGGAGCGATGTGGTTAGATGTAGGAAAACCCACAGAACGCCTCGCGGGTGCGACAATTACATTGATGGAGGGTGTCCGTAACGTCATCAACTGGGGACATTCCATAGAAGCCGCTTTAACGATGGCGACTTTAACGCCCGCGCAGAATTTAGGCGTTGCAGATTCGGTGGGTTCAATTGCAACCGGTAAAACGGCAGATATCGTTATTGTTGACGAAAATTTGAGCGTTCAAACCGTTATTTTAGGCGGAAAAGTGGTAAAAAAGTAGAAAATTCGCAGAATTCCAATCTTTTTCGCTTTTTTTTCAAAATAAATTTGACACAGCCCAATTTATTGTGTATAATATTAGTTTTGGAAACCCTAATCAATCTTTTTAGAAACGAGGGGGCAACTACGGAAACATTCTAACGTCGTACCTAAAATTCAGCGTTAATGTGTTGAAGTTACAATGCCCCGCGCGGGGCTTTTTTCTTTTTATCAGAAACCCATAGATATATCATCGCGGAGGTCCGAAATGCCAACAATTAATCAATTAATCAAGAAACCGCGCAAAAAGTCCCGGAAAAAGACAAAATCTCCGGTACTCGAGCAGTGTCCTCAGCGACGCGGTATCTGCTTACAAGTGAAAACAGTAACGCCGAACAAACCGAATTCGGCATTGCGTAAAGTCGCTCGAGTGCGGTTCACCTCTGGCTACGAAGCTACCTGTTACATTCCGGGGATTGATCACAATCTGCAAGAACACTCAGTCGTTTTAGTCCGAGGCGGGAGAGTCAAAGACCTCTCTAATGTCCGCTACCACATCGTCCGCGGCAAATTGGATACGGCAGGTGTCGATAACCGTCGTCAAGGTCGTTCAAAATATGGCGCACGGAAACCGGCTTAAAAAACGGAGGAAGAGTAGATGCCGAGACGTGGAAACATCAGCAAGCGGGATGTCAATCCTGACGCGAAATATAACAGCAAGCTGGTGTCAAAATTCATCAATAGCCTCATGTTAGATGGCAAGAAAAGCACTGCGCAATCCATCTTATATGAGAGTTTTGAGATCATTGAATCCCGGGCGAAGGAAGATGGTTTCGCCGTGTTCCGTCAAGCAATCAACAATGTCAAACCCGTGTTAGAAATTAGACCCCGGCGTGTAGGCAGCCAGACCTATCAAGTGCCTGTTGATGTAAAAGCAGAACGGAAACAGCGATTGGCTTTTAGTTGGATTATTCAATCTGCTCGCTCGCGCGGCGAAAGACGGATGGCAGAACGTCTCGCAGGTGAAATACTTGAAGCATCTCAGAACGAAGGTGGCGCGATTCGCAGAAAAATGGATCAGCATCGAATGGCAGAAGCGAACCGAGCTTTCGCACATTATCGATGGTAAAAAATGCGTTACGGCTGAGAGCCGAAGCGTTAACACAAAAAAGGAGTCGTCCAATCGTGGCGGAGAAAAAAAATAGCAACCCCCAACGCTTAGAATTGCCCCACATGCGAAATATCGGTGTCATGGCACACATTGATGCCGGGAAGACCACTGTCACCGAACGCATTCTCTATTATACCGGTAAACTCTATCGGATCGGGGATGTGGACGATGGCACCACTGCCATGGATTGGATGGTGCAAGAACAGGAACGCGGCATTACGATTACTGCCGCTGCAACAACCTGTCAGTGGAAAAAACACCAAATCAATATCATTGATACACCGGGGCATATCGACTTTACCGTCGAAGTCGAACGTTCACTTCGCGTCCTCGACGGCGCAGTCGCAGTTTTTTGTGCAGTTGGCGGCGTTGAACCGCAATCTGAAACTGTTTGGAGACAAGCAGATAAATACGATATACCGCGAATCGCATTCGTCAACAAAATGGATCGAACCGGTGCCGATTTCTTCCGAACGGTTGAGATGATGGAAGAACGCCTCGGTGCCCCAGCGATCCCCGTGCAACTTCCTATCGGGTCGGCAGAACAATTCACAGGAATCGTTGACCTCATCTCCATGAAGGGGCAGATCTGGAATGTCGGAACAGATGCCGGCAGCGATGGCACTGTCATCCAAGAAACAGACATCCCCAGAGAAATGGAGGACATGGTGACCGAATATCGAGAGCAGCTGTTAGAGGCTATCGCCGATCACGACGATGCCCTTATGTTTAAATACTTGGATGGTGTCAAAATTTCACCTGAAGAGATTAAAGCGGGCATACGAAACGCTGTTCTTAATGGAAAGGTCGTCCCTGTTCTTTGCGGCACGGCTCTGAAAAATAAAGGTGTCCAACCGCTCTTAGACGCGATTGTTTCCTACCTACCGGCACCCACCGATGTGCCGCCTGTGGTAGGCTTTAATCCGAAGACTGAAGAAGAGGAAACACGTGCCGCAAAGGATAGTGAACCCTTCTGTGCATTGGCGTTCAAAATCATGACGGATCCCCACGTTGGCAAACTTACCTACTTACGGGTGTATTCTGGTATCCTCCAGAAAGGCGATACCCTCTACAACAGTACAACTGGAAAACACGAGCGGATCGGGCGGTTAATGCAGATGCACGCCAACAAACGGGAAGAACACCAAGCTGTTCACTCAGGCGACATCGCCGCAGTCATCGGGTTAAAAGACCTCTCAACGGGGGATACGCTCTGCGATCCGAAGGCACATATCACCTTAGAAACGATGGTGTTCCCGCTGCCGGTGATGGCTATCGCCATTGAGCCTCGAACGCAATCCGATATCGATAAACTGAACCTCGCCCTCTCGAAACTCGCTGAAGAAGATCCGACCTTTAAAGTGCATCAAGACAGCGAAACAGGACAAACATTATTGTCCGGTATGGGTGAACTTCATCTCGAAATCATCGTTGATAGACTCGTGCGCGAGTTTAACGTCTCGGCGAATGTTGGCAATCCGCAAGTCGCCTATCGGGAAACGATCCGTAAAGCCGTTAAATCCAGGAAACGTTTCGTGCGTCAATCCGGGGGTAGAGGTCAATTTGGAGACGTTACGATCGAGGTCGAACCCCTTGAAAAAGGATCAGGCTTTGAATTCATTGATGAAACCAAAGGTGGCGTTATTCCGCAAGAATACATCCCCGCAGTGCAGAAAGGCATTGAGAACGCGATGAACATAGGAGTCTTAGCAGGCTATCCGGTGGTTGATGTGTTAGTCAGACTCGTAGACGGTTCACATCACGCCGTAGATTCATCAGAAATGGCGTTCTCCATAGCAGGTTCTATGGCGTTTAAAGACGCACTAAAGCGTGCTACACCGATGCTTCTCGAACCGATTATGGACGTTGAAGTTATTGTTCCCGACGAATACCTCGGTAAGGTCATAGGCGACCTGAATTCACGGCGTTCTCAGATACGTGAAACCGAAACGCAAGCGAAATCTCGTATTCAAGTTATTCGTGTTGATGTCCCGCTTTCAGAAATGTTTGGGTATGTCAAAACACTTAGGTCACTCACACAGGGTAGAGCCAATTACTCTATGGAGTTTGCACATTATAACGAAGTCCCAACAAGCGTGATGGAAGATTTAATTTCATCAGCGAATCGTTAAGTAGTTTTCAAGGTGTCTGAACTGTTGGAGTGTTCACATTTCCGACAAGCGGACACAAGATTTTAATAGTTTTCAGAGTTAATAGTTGTCGGTTGTTAGTTAAGAGGGTTTCTTGTAACAATCTTCGCCAATTTGGAATATTCCCACAAGGGTGAATTGTTGCCCAACGCCTCTTGTAACTGATAACTGAAAGGGTTGTGTAGCAACCCGAACCGAGAACCATTCCCTCTGATAACCAATATAACAATAAACTTTTAGTGGAGCTCGGAAAAAATGGCTAAGGAAACGTTTGAAAGGACTAAACCCCACGTCAATGTTGGAACAATTGGCCACGTTGACCACGGTAAGACAACGCTGACAGCAGCAATTACGATGGTGCTCTCGAAACTCGCTGACGCAGACTACGTCATGGAGTATGATGAAATTGATAAGGCACCCGAAGAAAAAGAACGTGGTATTACCATTAATACAGCACACGTTGAGTATGAAACCGATAACCGGCATTACGCACACGTTGATTGCCCCGGACACGCCGACTATATCAAGAATATGATTACCGGTGCGGCACAGATGGACGGTGCGATTCTGGTGGTATCCGCCGCTGACGGACCCATGCCTCAGACACGTGAGCACGTGCTATTGGCGCGACAGGTGAACGTGCCTTCGCTCGTCGTCTTCCTGAACAAGGCTGACATGGTGGATGACGAAGAGCTGCTGGAACTCGTCGAATTGGAAGTTCGCGAATTGCTCAGCGATTATGACTTCCCCGGCGACGATATTCCTATCGTCATAGGTTCCGCGCTTGACGCCATGGAATCCGGTGGTGATCCCGGGCATGAAGCATGCCAACCCATTCTTGAACTCATGGCAGCTGTTGATGAATACATCCCAGAACCGGTTCGCGATACCGATCGTCCCTTCCTGATGCCGATTGAAGATATCTTCACCATCAGCGGACGTGGAACCGTTGTCACCGGTAGGGTTGAACGGGGAACCGTTGAAATCGGAAACACCGTTGAAATCGTGGGGTTACGTGAAACACAAGACACCGTCGTTACAGGGGTTGAGATGTTTAACAAGAGCCTCAACGAGGGTCAAGCCGGCGATAACCTCGGTGCCCTCTTGCGTGGTGTTGAACGCGATGACGTCGAACGCGGACAAGTTTTGGCAATCCCTGGGACGGTTACGCCCCATACCCAATTTGAAGCCGAAGCCTACATTCTCACAAAAGATGAAGGTGGACGCTGGAATCCGTTCTTTAGCGGATACAGACCGCAGTTCTATTTCCGAACAACCGACGTAACCGGAGAGATGAACCTCCCGGAAGGCATTGAAATGATTATGCCTGGCGACAACGCACAGATCACTGTAAAACTTTCTAAACCGATTGCGATGGAAGAGCAACTCCGATTCGCAATCCGTGAAGGTGGACAGACAGTCGGTGCCGGTGTTGTCTCCAAAATTATTGAATAAAACGATTGGGCGGTGCTGACGCGCCGCCCTTTTTAAGTAATCAACACAGGGCAGTCCTTGTATCAGCATCAAGCTGTAAGCTAACAAGACTTCCCTGTTTGATGAAGGCGATACGAAAAGATGGACAATCAAAAAATTCGCATCCGGCTCAAGGCATTTGACTATCGGTTGTTAGACCTGTCGTCAAAACAGATAGCAGAAACTGCGAAACGCACAGGGGCAGCTGTCTCGGGTCCAATTCCATTGCCGACGAAAAAGCATATCTATACCGTTCAACGTTCAACGTTTAAAGACAAGAAGTCGCGTGAACAATTTGAGATGCGGATTCATAAACGTCTGCTGGATATCTTAGAGACGACACCTAAAACTGTTCATGCCTTGATGGGTTTGGATCTGCCCGCAGGGGTCGATGTTAAAATTACGCTTCTCTAACTCTGGGAATCTGGACCTATAGACATTACAGCCACTGAGGTGTTAAGAGGCATTTCTTCTTGAAACTCTCTAAGGTGGTATGTTTAGAGGGCAACGATACACAGATTCAATCATTCACAAAAGGCGAAAGAAAATGGTTAATGGAATTATCGGCCGCAAAATCGGCATGACACAAGTCTTTGAGGACTCAGGTAAAGCGGTCCCTGTTACCGTCATCCAAGCAGGTCCCTGTCCCATTGTCCAGCTCAAAACGCAAGAAAAAGATGGATATCAGGCAGTTCAATTGGGTTTCGGAGAGCAAAAAGAGAGCCGCATGAATCGTCCTAAACGAGGACACTTCGCCAAAGCCGACGTTGAACCCACATTTGTGCTTCGGGAATTTCGGGTCCAGAGCCTTGATGACGTATCTGTCGGAAGCATTGTCGATGCAAGCGTTTTTTCAGAGGGTGAACTTGTTGACGTGACAGGCACCTCAAAGGGACGTGGTTTCTCTGGGGTGGTGAGACGTTGGAATTTCGCGGGTGGTAGGAAAAGCCACGGTGGCGAGCAAGATTTGCGCAGACCTGGCTCCATTGGCGCAAGTGCGACCCCCTCCCGAGTCTTTAAAGGAAAACGGATGGCGGGACGCCACGGCGCCAAACGGCATACCGTTCAAAACTTGTCCGTGATCCAAGCCGATCCTGAGCGCAATTTATTGGTGGTTAAAGGGGCTGTTCCGGGACCCCCCAATGGGTTGCTGCTGGTAAGAAAAGCATCTAAATCACTGATTTAATAGTTATCAACTATCAATTTTCAGTTAAAGCGGTCTTTGCAACAATCTTCACAAACCTGGAATACGCTAACAGCAGCAAAGATTGCCACAGAAAACCCCTTAACTGACGACTGACAACCGATAACCATTAAAAGAGGAAAATATGTCAACCTTAGACGTACACAACATATCTGGGGGAGTCCTCCGAGAAAAGGAATTAGCCGATGCGTTCACCGAGGCTGAAGTGAATGGTCCTGTCATTCACCAGTGTGTCGTTGCTTACCTCGCGAATCAGAGGCAAGGCACCGCATCAACTAAAACCCGGAGTGAAGTGAAAGGCAGTGGGAGAAAACTCTACCGCCAAAAAGGAACAGGTAGAGCACGGGTCGGACACGCCAAGGCACCAAATCGAGTACATGGCGGTGTCGCGTTCGGTCCGAAACCGCGCAGTTACCGACAGGCTACGCCGAAACGGGTTCGCCACCTTGGACTTCACAGTGCACTCGCAGACAGGTTTCAGAACCAACAGTGCATTCTCGTTGAAGATTTTACACTTGAAAAACCCCGGACCAAAGACATCGTTAACATGCTAAAGGCGGTAAACGCGGAAGGGAAAGTGCTGCTTGTCCTGAATGAACACTGTTCGAATATTAATCTCTCTGTCCGGAATATTCCACAGGTTAACAGCTGCATATGGAACCACCTTAACGTTTATCAGGTTATGTGGCATGACACCCTCATCATCACTGAGAACGCCGCCGAGCAACTGGAATCCAAATTTTTAGCCACCTAAAGGCTATGGTTAAGACATCAGTTCAGCAGCAGAAGGATAAAACTGATGAAAGATGTATATCAGATCATATTACAACCGCTGATAACGGAGAAGAGTACGATCCTCCGTGAATCTAACAAGTACGCCTTCGTTGTGGATCGCAATGCAACGAAACCGCAGATTCGTCGAGCCGCGGAAGAATTGTTTGACATTGAAGGCGATATTCTTAAAATTCGCACAATGCGCGTTCGTGGTAAACCCAAAGGTAAAATGTTGCGTTATCAACGGGGCAGAAAACCACATTGGAAGAAAGCGATTATTACCCTGAGAGAAGGCGCGACAATCCAAGCGTTTGACACCATATAGGAATAGTTGTCGGTTATCCCTCTTTGATTACCGACAATTGACGACTAAAAAAGGAAATCAGAGTGCCTAAAACTTATTCACCCATAACTCCAAGTCGCCGGTTCATGACTGGGTACACCTTTGAAGAGATTACGCGGAGCAAACCGGAAAAATCTCTTGTCAAAGGGGCGAAACAGAAAGCCGGCCGGAACGCCAATGGGCGTTTGACTGTGAGACGTCGCGGTGGGGGACATAAGCGCAGATACCGGGTCATCGACTTCAAACGGGACAAGTTTGGCATTCCCGCTAAAGTTGCCTCAATTGAGTATGATCCGAACCGGTCGGCGCATATCGCCTTATTACACTATGTTGACGGTGAAAAGCGTTACATTCTCGCCCCCGTCGGTGTTCAGGTTGGTGATATGCTACAGTCAGGTGAAGATGCAGAAATTCGCCCTGGCAACGCTTTACCCCTTGAGAGAATCCCACTCGGATCGTCAATCCATAACATAGAGATGCGTCCCGGGAAAGGTGGACAACTCGTCCGGAGTGCTGGCGTTGCAGCGCAGTTGGTCGACAGAGAAGGAAAGTACGCGCGTATCCGACTCCCCTCCGGTGAGATTCGCCTCGTTCCCGTCCAAGGCATGGCGACGCTCGGACAGATCGGCAACGTCAGCCAGATTGTTATCGGTAAAGCCGGACGTTCGAGATGGCTCGGAAAACGCCCGAAAGTTAGAGGTGTCGCTATGAATCCGATCGACCATCCGCATGGGGGTGGCGAAGGTAAAAGTTCCGGGGGTAGACATCCCGTTACGCCTTGGGGGGTCCCGACCAAAGGATATAAGACCCGAAACCCGAAGAAGAAATCGAATCGTTACATCGTTGGGAAGCGGAAATAGTCGGCAAGGAACAGCATAAAAAGGAGAAACACAATGGCGCGTTCTGTCAAAAAGGGACCTTACATAGACCCGAAACTCGCTAAGAAGATAGCCGCCATGGAACGTTCTGGCAGTAAACGGGTGGTGCGGACCTGGTCCCGCCGTTCAATGATTACCCCTGAGTTGGTGGGCCACACTTTGGCAATATACAACGGGAAAAAATTTTTCCCTGTGTATATAACCGAGAATATGGTAGGACACAAACTGGGAGAATTTTCACCGACTCGGACCTTCCGTGCCCACTCAGGTGGTGGAGGTAGAAGATAACTTTGTGATAGTTTTCATCGTCCATTGAGGTTCTCCGCAACTTCACCTTTTTATCAAAGGATGCACGTGGATGCTTGGTCGCGAATCACAACGAAACCCGAAAATCGCTTTTATTAGGAGATACTGATGGAAGCCAGATCTAAGATTAGGAACGCGTCGGTTGCTCCACGGAAAGCCCGTTTAGTAGCCGATCTCGTCCGTAATCAGTATGTTGAGGATGCGTTAAGTCAGCTGCGCTTTACGCATAAAGCCGCGTCCCCTATAATTTACAAACTCATTCAGTCAGCAGCTGCGAACGCACAATATCAAGATCCGAACATCGATCTCACAAACCTATATGTTAAAGAGATTCGGGTTGATGAAGGGATTACGCGGAAATGGATACGTCCCCGGGCACGAGGTATGGCGAACAGAATCCTAAAACGGAGCAGCCATATCACGGTCGTCGTTGATGAGGAGAGTGGCGAGAATGGTGAGTAAGCCGTGCACTTACAAAACACCAAAAGCCCTGCTTATCTTCTACATCGCGAACGGGGAAGAACTCAATAGGAGGTTTGCGTGGGACAAAAAACTCATCCGCGTGGATTACGTTTAGGCATCATTGAGACGTGGGATTCAAAGTGGTACAGCGAGCAGAATTATGCCAAATGGCTCCATGAAGATTTTAAAATTCAGAAGTTCGTTAAAGAGCAGCTCGCGCGTGCCGGTATCTCGCGTGTTGAAGTCGAACGCGTAGCAGACCGGTGCAGCATCAACATCCATACAGCCCGCCCCGGTATTGTGATTGGACGTCGCGGTGCCGAAGCTGAAAAACTACAAGCGCTGCTCGAAAAAGAGGTCGGATGTCCTGTACGGATTAATGTTTCGGAGATCAGAGAACCAGAGCTGGATGCCCAACTCGTATCAGAAGATGTCGCGACACAAATAGAGCGGCGCGCGGGCTTTAAACAAGCGATGCGCCGGAAAATCTCTGGTTCAATACAAGCCGGAGCCTTGGGTGTCAAGATCATGGTGAGTGGGAGACTGGACGGTAAGGAAATCGCCCGTGCCGAATCCAGTATTGAGGGACGCGTCCCTCTTCACACCCTCAGAGCGAACGTCGACTACGGATTTACAGAAGCAAACACAACTTATGGTAAAATCGGGGTCAAGACGTGGATCTTCAAAGGCGAAATTATCAACTTGAAGGCTGACCCCGCTGATCGTCGTCAAGCTGGACGCCGGGAAGACACAGGTTCACAACGTCCTGCACGCCGCCGTGGCGATAGGCGTTCTGGTTCTCGTCAATCCGGCTCCCGTCAATCCGGTTCTCGTCAATCCGGTTCTCGTCAATCCGGCTCCCGTCAATCTGGCGAACAGGGCAGAGGAAGAGGACAGCGCCGACAGCGTCGAAGCGGAGGCAATTCATAACCGCCCAAGAGAACACCGGGCAGATGCTTAAGGAGGCATTTAAGATGTTAATGCCGAAACGCGTGATGCGCCGCTACGTGCATCGTGGAAAACGCCGTGGGAAGCCACTTCGAGGTTCACAGATTAACTTCGGCGAATACGGCTTGCAAGCAATGGAAGCAGGCTGGATTACCAGCAATCAGATTGAATCGGCACGTATCGCTATCACCCGATATGTCCGCCGAGGTGGAAAACTTTGGATCAAAATTTTTCCACATAAACCACTCAGTAAACAACCTGCAGAAACGCGCATGGGTAAGGGGAAGAAGGGACCCCCTGAACATTGGGTTGCCGTCGTTAAACCCGGCAGAATTCTCTATGAACTCAGTGGCGTTTCGCTTGAAGACGCTAAAGGGGCGATGGAACGAGCCGCCCACAAATTGCCAATCAAAACTAAGTTCGTTGCACGGAATGCGTAATTTCGTTTTTTTGATTCATTGCTCTTGGACTGCCCTCCATTACATTTCGGGCAGGTTTTTGGTCTAACTCACACGGGGTGGGTCTACTGAATCCCCTCGTACTTAATCAGAAACCATCGTGAAACGAAGTGGAACGATGCCCAGATTTAACAGTTTAAAAATTTGACGACATACATGGAGGTTCGGAAAAATGAAAGCGGATGAACTACGCGGAAAAACCACCGAAGAATTAGAAGGTGAACTGAAAACTCTGAAAGAGAATCTGTTTAACCAGAAATTCCGAAGTATTTTAGGACAACAAGAGGATACAACAACTATCGGTAAGATTCGGAAGGACATCGCACGCGTGAAAACCGTCCTACGGCTCCGAGCCGAGTAGACGGGATTTATAGGAATCGGTGAGAGGCGAGAGTCCGATGCCGACGGATCACATTTGATGGTGCGCTGAAAAAACGCACTTAATAAGTTTTGACTGGTTTGGAGGATAAAGTTGAGCGAGGAAAGACGAAGACATCGCAAATTTCGGACAGGTCTTGTTACGAGTAACGATATGGATAAAACTGTCACAGTGTCGCTTGTTCGACGCTTTCAACATCCGCTTTACAAAAAGGTTGTCCGGAAAACGAAAAAGATTCTGGCTCACGATGAACAGAACAATTGTAACGTCGGTGACGTGGTGCAGGTTGTCGAAACCCGCCCGCTGAGTCGTCACAAACGGTGGCGGGTCCAAGCGATAGTAAGCGCAGGGCAGACCGCAAACGATTAAGAAGTGCCACCAACAACGCGTGGTTTGTGTCGCCCGTATGAGAGGGTGAGAAACAGAGCAATGTGGTTCGCACGGCACTTGAGAAGAAAGGGCTTCATCTCCACTCTGACGTTTCCAAACAGGTTCCCGTTTTGAAAACGGTAGAGGAGACTACAAAAATGGTTCAATCATATACTCGATTAACCTGTGCTGATAATACTGGCGCAAGAAAATTAATGTGCATTAGTGTGCTTGGCGGAACCCGTCGACGCTACGCACGCGTAGGCGACGTGATTGTAGCAAGCATCAAGGAAGCAGTACCCAATACGCAGGTAAAAGCCGGTGAAGTCGTTCGGGCAGTTGTCGTCCGCACGACGAAAGAATATCGACGCGCAGATGGTTCCTATATTAAATTCGATCAGAACGCTGCTGTCCTCATCGATCCGCAGAATCAACCGCGTGGTACTCGCATCTTTGGCCCTGTTGCACGTGAACTCAGAGAAAAGGCGTTCACCCGAATTGTCTCGCTCGCGCCTGAAGTTATTTAGGAGGACAATTGTGGCACAGCAAAAACTGCATATCAAAAAGAACGACACTGTCGTCGTCCTCAGTGGGCAAGATCGCGGTAAAGAAGGTGTCGTTTTAGAGGTGTTCCCAAAGAAACAGCGAGCAATCGTTGAAGGTGTTCATATAGTTGTCCGGCACCTCCGTCCAAACCAGGCGGGACAAGGCGGGGTCGTTGAGCGCGAAGGCACCATCCACGTTTCTAATCTCAAAAAGATTGAATAGGATAAAGGCTTATGAGCCCATTTAAAGAATTTTACCAAACGGAAGTTATGTCCGCGTTGCAACAGCGTTTTAACTATCAAAATGTGATGCAGATTCCGAAAGTGGACAAAGTTACACTGAATATCGGAGTAGGGATAGCAGTTCAGAATCCAAGCGCGTTGGAAGATGCCGTAGAAGAACTGACCCTTATTGCGGGGCAACGCGCGATGATTACCCGTGCGAAAAAATCGATCTCTGCTTTCAAAATCAGAGGTCCATCTAAGTTAAACCGCACGCCCGGCATGGCGATCGGATGTAAGGTTACACTGCGGCGGGAAAGAATGTATGAGTTTCTCAACCGCTTAATCAACATCGTGTTACCCCAAATTCGGGATTTCCGCGGTATATCACCGGATGCTTTCGACGGGCGGGGCAACTATTCCCTGGGGCTCACGGAACAGTTAATCTTTCCCGAGATTAGCTACGACCAAGTTAACGATATTCGCGGACTGAATGTAACCATCGTTACGACCGCCCCAACTGACGAAGAGGGCCGCGAGTTGCTAAAGCTTTTAGGCATGCCTTTCCGACAATAGATGAGGTCTTTCGCTAAACTTTAGTAAAAAGACTCGGTAGGCATTCTTTACGAGCAACTCCTGTTTAACAGCCGGAGGCAACACCCGTAAGTGCTACGGGTAAACAAGAAAAGGAGTATTCAGGTTGGCAAGTAAATCATGGATTGCCAAACAGAAAAGAACCCCGCGGTTCCGAACCCGAGAATACAGTCGTTGTAAAAGTTGCGGCAGATCGCGTGGGTATCTTCGCAAGTTTGAGTTGTGTCGTATCTGTTTCCGACTCTATGCCCGAGCCGGTAAAATACCCGGTGTCCGAAAGGCGAGTTGGTAAAAAACCAAATAAGGAGAATCTTTCATGTCGATGACCGATCCGATTGCTGATATGCTCACGCGTATCCGCAATGCCAATATGGCAGGACATGAACGCGTCGAAATCCCCGCTTCAAACGTTAAATCTGAGATCGCACGCATCCTTGCAGAAGAAGGTTTCGTCAGAAATTATCGTCTCATCGAAGATGGGAAACAGGGGATTTTAAGAATTTACTTGAAATACGGAAATACGAAAAAAGAGAAGGTCATCACAAACCTAAGACGTATCAGCAAACCTGGCAGGCGGGTTTATGCCAAATCCGACAATTTGCCACAGGTTTACGGAGGACTCGGAGTCGCTATTTTGTCAACATCCAGTGGACTCAAAACGACCCCACAATGCCGACAGGAGAAAATCGGAGGCGAAGTTCTCTGTTACGTCTGGTAAGATCTTGATGATGACCCGCAATGAGTTGGGAGATACAGAATGTCACGTATTGGGCTAAAACCGATTCCAGTGCCAGACAAGGTGCAAATCGCTTTAAACAACAGTGACGTGCAGGTAGATGGACCCAAAGGGAGCCTCAATTGGAGAGTGCCAGAAGGCATCAACGTAACACTTGAGGAAAATGTCCTAATCGTCCAAAGAAAAAGTGAACTAAAACACCACAAAGCCCTGCACGGATTGGCGCGTAGCCTTATCGCCAACATGGTTACTGGTGTTTCAGAGGGCTTTGAAAAAAAACTACGAGTCGTCGGTACGGGCTATCGTGCTGAGGTCAATCGTGAGAGTAATTTGGTGCTTGATGTTGGCTATTCGCATTCCGTTACTTACTCCCCACCTGACGGAATAACGTTGAGCGTTGAAGCCACTGAATCCATAGATGGCCAGACACATACACCTGTCATTATCAGCGGCATCGACAAACAGCTGGTCGGACAAGTGGCAGCGTCTATTCGTCAAATTAAGAAACCGGAGATTTATAAGCCCTGTAAAGGCATCCGGTACGATGGCGAGCGCGTTCGCGATAAAGAAGGAAAAGCGGCTGCTGGCTAACGAGGAGGACAGACCCTTTGGTACTTACAAAAAAGAAACGGATGAGTCATTTACGCCGCCGCAAGCGAGTCCGCCGAAAAATCAGCGGCACCGAGGGCAGACCGAGACTCTCCGTTTTTCGAAGTTCAAAACATATTTATGCGCAGCTCATTAATGATGAACGTGGTGTGACGGTTGCCGAAGCTTCGACTTTATCACCTGAACTGAGAGAGAACCTCGCAAACGGTGGAAACGTTAAGGCAGCGGAGAGCGTCGGCACACTTCTCGCACAAAAAGCCAAGCAGCAGGAGATTGAGGCAGTTGTTTTTGACCGGGGCGGACACCTCTACCACGGGCGGATCAAAGCCCTGGCTGAAGCTGCAAAGGCGGAAGGATTAAAGTTTTAATCTCTTGTAAGGACTGGGGAACCCAGCCCCTACCAAGTTTCTGCTCAGGGCAACCCCCAAGCAAAAACCCGTCCATTAAATTTCGGGCAGGTTTTCTGTGTTTCCGGTATCGCTTTTTAAAGATGAATCGGAACTTCACGAGAACCCGGGCGAAATGAAGTGGAGCGAGGCCCCAGGAGGCCATAGCTTAAAACATGCTGAAAGATAAAATCAACCTTGATGACCATGAATTTGAGGAACGCATGATTACCATCAACCGTGTAATGCGAGTTGGTAAAGGGCGACGAACGCCCAGTTTTAACTCACTCACCGTTGTCGGAAATCGCGATGGGATTGTTGGTATCGGATTTGGTAGCGCAAGTGAAGTCGCCGGCGCGCTCCGAAAAAGTTTCGCAGACGCTCGAAAAAATCTGATCCGGGTTCCAATCATCAACGGGACGCTTCCGCATGAAATCATCAGCGAATTCAAATCCGCCAAAGTCTTGCTAAAACCAGCAAGACCCGGGACAGGCATTATCGCAGGACATGCAACGCGCGCTATTCTTGAATTCGCAGGCGTTCGAGATGCACTCACAAAATGCCTTTCTTCTCGGAATGTGAAAAATATCGCTGAAGCGACCATGCTTGGATTAAAAAACCTCAAAGATGTCAATGAAGTCGCTCGGTTGCGAGATATACCTGTCGAAGAACTGCTCAAGAAACGCTAAATGAGTCATCAGTTGTCAGTTAAGAGGAGTGTTGGTTAAATCAGAACCCTCTTTAACGCATAACCGATAACTGAAAGCTGAAAACGATTCCGTAAAAAATGGAGTAAATCCTGATGAAATTGAACGAACTTAAACCAGCACCGGGCGCGACTCGCTCAAGAAAGCGGGTCGGCAGAGGTAACGCTTCAGGCTGGGGTGGCACCTGTGGACGTGGACACAAGGGTCAAAAATCCCGATCTGGTGCTTCAATCCCTGCCTGGTTTGAAGGCGGACAAATGCCACTCGTGCGACGGCTCCCGAAGCGAGGTCCGCGACGCACCGGACATAAACGATTGGAGTACGATGTCATCAACGTCGAAACCCTCAACGCTTTTGAAGATGCCACCGTCATCAATCCTGAAGTCCTTCGAGACGCGGGAATCATCAAGCGGAAAAACGCCTTGATAAAGATACTCGGCGACGGCGACCTCGAAAAACAGTTGAAAGTTCAAGCACATCGCTTCTCAAAATCTGCAATCCAGAAAATTGAATCCAAAGGCGGCACAACCGAGGTCCTCGGGATGCATGCGACCACTAACGACCCTGCTTAAGCATCGTAGGGGCTGGGGAACCCAGTCCGTACAGGAGGAAAAAAAATAAGTGATTAAGGCAGTTCAAAACGCTTTTAAAATACCGGAATTGCGGAAACGCATCATTTTTACAGCGTTGCTCTTGATTGTTTACCGCCTTGGCGCACATATCACGCTTCCGGGTATCGACGACCAAGCCCTCGAGGCTTTTTTCCAGCAACTCATGGAGCGGGGTGGAAATGTCATTGGATTCATCGACTTGTTCTCTGGTGGCGCGTTTAGCCAGATGACTATTTTCGCGCTCGGCATACAACCGTATATCAGTGCCTCAATCATTATGCAGCTCCTCGCCGTCATCGTGCCTTCTTTGGAGAAACTGTCCAAAGAACCTGACGGTCGGAAGAAAATTACGCAGTATACCCGATACGGAACCGTTCTACTGAGTATCATTCAAGGGATCACAATCAGCATCGTGCTGCGGAACCCGGAAAACATAACCGGACAAGCAGGCGAGATCGTGAGGAACCCGGACCTCTGGTGGCATTTCCTTGTCGTGATAACGCTCACTGCCGGAACCTCCTTCGTTATGTGGTTGGGTGAACAGATCACGGAGCGTGGTATTGGACAAGGTATTTCATTAATTATTACAGTTGGTATCGTGGCTGGATTGCCCGGGGGTGTCACAACCGTTTTCAACAACCTCGTGACAAGACCGGAATTCGGAATTCTACAACTGGCGCTTTTAGTAGCACTTGTCGTTGTAGCCGTTATGGGAACTGTGTTTATCACGCTTTCTGTGCGGAAGATTCCCGTGCAATACGGCAGACAGATTCGCGGACGAAGAGTCATTGGTGGGCAATCAACACATCTCCCCCTCCGTGTTAATGCCGCTGGTATGATTCCAATCATCTTCGCTGTGACATTGATCCAGTTCCCGCCGACCGTGCTCGGTTTTCTACCGCGCGACTGGGGATGGGTAACCGGTGTAGAAACACTCATCGCTCCGGGAACACCGTTGTACCTCACTGTTTATGCCTTATTAATTGTGGGTTTTACCTACTTCTACACAGCCGTGCAAATTAATCCAATACAGATGGCAGAGGATTTACAGAAATACGGGGGTTTTATTCCGGGGATACGAGCAGGTAAACAGACCGCAGATTACATCAACACCACGCTTACACGCATCACACTGCCAGGCGCAGTATTTCTCGCTGCTATTGCTGTGATTCCGATTATTATCACGAGCCAGCTTCAGGTTGGGAACATGGTCGAAGGTGCTTCTATCCTGATTGTTGTCGGGGTCGTGTTAGATACAATGTCACAAATCGAATCCTATCTAACGGTCCGCCATTACGAAGGATTCTTAAAAGATCGCAAACTCAAAGGCAGACGGCGTTAAGCACTTTTACCTGAAAGAGGACACTATGAAAGTCAGACCTTCTGTTAAAAAGATGTGTAACCAGTGTAAAATTATCAAACGCAAAGGGATAGTCCGCGTCATTTGTCCTTCAAACCCGAAGCACAAACAACGCCAAGGCTAAAAGAGGAGCAAACACATGGCAAGGATTGCGGGGGTTGATTTACCCCGAAATAAACGTGTGGATATTGCCTTGACGGCAATTTATGGTATCGGGCGCTACACTGCAGTGCAAATTGTCAGCGATCTGGAGATCGATCCCGGCAAAAAAGTTGACAACCTCGCCGAAAACGAGATCGGTCAACTCCGAGATAAGGTCCAAGAGTATAAAATTGAAGGTGATTTGCGCCGTGAAATCGACCAGAATATTAAACGGCTGATGGACATTAACAGTTATCGGGGGCTACGCCATCGTCGGCAGTTACCTGTTCGTGGGCAGCGCACCAATACGAATGCACGCACCCGTAAAGGAAAGGCACGAACCATCTCCGTCGGCAGAAAAGCTAAAGAGGCAGCACGCAAGGGCGGTTAGTGTTAACTGACCACCCCTGCTAAGAAAGGAGAATCGTTGTGCGTGGAAGAAGACGAGAACGCAAGAACGTTCCTGAAGGGATCGCGCATATACAGGCGACCTTCAACAACACAATCATTACAATCACAGACTTAAGCGGAAACACTGTTGCTTGGGCGAACGCTGGCATGACCTTCACAGGTTCACGGAAGTCAACGCCTTTTGCCGCACAACAGACAGCGGAAGCATGCGCCCGCAGAGCAATGGATCACGGCATGAAACGCGTAGAGGTGAGAGTCAAAGGTCCCGGATCCGGAAGAGAGTCCTCTATACGAGCACTCGCTGCAGCCGGACTCGAAATTACACTAATGAAGGACGTGACTCCCATTCCACACAATGGATGTCGTCCGCCTAAAAGACGACGGGTTTAAGTTGACCCGCAACTCAACTCCGATACAAGACTTACAAGCACGAGTTGAGGGCCACATTCATACACAAGGAGAGGGAATGAGTAGATATTTAGATTCAGTCTGTAAATTATGCCGACGGGAAGGCGAAAAACTCTTTCTGAAAGGGCGGCGCTGCAACGGACCGAAATGTTCTTTTGAACGCCGCAGCTACCCGCCTGGCGAACACGGGCAGACGCCGCCACGCAGAAGTCGTGCGGACAATTTCCGCCGACAGTTGCGTGCAAAACAGAAAGTCAAACGCACTTACGGTGTTTTTGAAAAACAATTCCGGAACTATTACTTCAAAGCAGCGCGCCAAACGGGTATTGCTGGTGAGAATTTAATTGGTTTCCTTGAACGCAGGTTAGACAATGTCGTTTACCGACTCGGGTTCGCAACCTCCCGCAACCAGGCACGTCAACTAGTGAAGCACAACCACTTCACAGTGAACGGCAAACGGGTGAATATCCCGTCTTATATCGTGAAAGTTGGCGATGTCATCACACCGCGCGAACGAAGCCGGAACCTCGCAACCATTCAAGAGGCGTTAGAATACACACAGCATCGCGGCGCCCCTGAATGGCTGGAAATTGACACGGACAAAGCAGAAGGGCGTGTTCAAGGAGCACCTATAGTAGAGCAAATCGCTATCGACCTTGAAACGCAACTCATCATTGAACTTTACTCCCGATAGACATATCCCCATATTGGTTATCGGTTAACGGTTATCAGTTACAAGAGGAAGGTTTTGCTTGGGGGTTTCTGCGGATTTCCCTGGTTAAATGCAAACCTCTTAACTGAAAATCGATTACCGACACCTTTAACCGTCAACCTGTGCATTGATAAAAGTGTTAAGGAAACCCGAGTTGATGGTTAAAACCGACAACTATTTTAAGCTTATAGGAGGAAATCGATGATAAGGTCCGAGCTGGAAATGCCCGATCGGCTAAAAACGGATACAGATTCCTTACGCCCTAATTACGCAAAATATACTGCCGAACCTTTTGAACGCGGGTTCGGAACAACCCTCGGCAACTCACTACGCCGAGTCCTCCTTTCCTCAATTAAAGGCGCGGCGATTACAGCCGTTCAAATTGAGCAAGTAAAGCATGAATACGCTACGATTCCCGGAGTCGTGGAAGATGTCGTACAGATCATACTTAATCTCAAAGAGATCCGGTTAAATATCGCAACTGACGATCCAACGAAACTTACATTGAAAGCGGAAGGATCCGGTGAGGTTACAGCGGCTGATATTCGTTCTAACGCTCTCATTGAGATCATAAACCCCGACCAGCATATCGCAACACTCGATGAATGCGAAGCATTGGACATCGAGATTCACGCGCAAACGGGGAGAGGATACTCACTCGCCGAAGAGCATAGACCCATAGATCACGAAATTGGATTGATTCCAGTCGATGCGAAGTTCTCACCTGTCGAGAAAGTGAACTTCTGGGTAGAAGAAACCCGCGTTGGCGATATGACAAATTTCGATAAACTCAATCTCGAAGTCTGGACGGATGCGACCATCACGGCAAAGGAAGCGGTCACACGCGCTGCCAACATTCTGCTGCAACAACTTGAAATCTTCACAGAATTCGATGAAACCTACGTTGAACCGGAACCTGAGATTGACGAGGCAAAACTCCGGCGCGATCGATACCTCGCCAAACCCGTCTCCGAACTTGAGCTCTCCGTCCGAGCCAGTAACTGCCTCGAAACGGCAAATATCAAAACTATACGAGAACTCGTCACAAAAGAGGAAAAGGACATGTTGGAATACAAGAACTTTGGGCGGACATCGCTAAATGAAATCAAAGAGCAACTCGCCAACATGGGACTTGCCCTCGGAATGAAATTGGACGACTTAGACGACGCGGACATCGACGAAGAAAATATGATCCAAGCCCCTTTGCAACCCCCTGTGTAATTCTTCACGACAACGCGTAAATGGAGGAAGATGATGCGTCACAGAAAACGCGGGCGGAAATTGGGACGAACGACAAGCCATCGAAAAGCCCTTTTCCGCAATCAAGCCACCGCGCTATTTGAACACGAACAAATTCGGACGACACTCCCAAAGTGTAAAGAACTTCGGCGTGTCGCCGAAAAGTTGATTACGCTCGCCAAACGCGGCGACTTACCCGCACGCCGGCAAGCCGCAAAAATGCTCTATGGGACCAATCTGCGTTATAAACCCAAAAGAGGCGAAGAAACGAGAGACCTCGATAAACACGCCATTCTACGCAAACTGTTCGATGACATCGGACCCCGGTATCAAGACCGAAGCGGTGGATATACACGCATTATACGAGGTGAACTCCGAAAAGGCGACGGGGCACAGATGGGCTATATTCAACTGGTTTAATGGTTGTCAGTTATCAGTTCGGGTTTTCTACGAAAACCTTTTCGGTTGTCAGTTACAAGAGACTTTTGGATTCACCAGCCCCCTCTTTAACTGATAACCGATAACCGACTACTGACTGCCATTAAAACCGATATGCAGCTGATACAAACACTCGATGTGTAAGCCTCTCTGTGGTCAATTCATTCCTGCTCCGCTGCCAAGTCCCTAACATATACCCCACATCAAACTTTAGAGAGTCTTCAAAGATTTTTCCGACACCTAACGTTAAGAAATCGCGTGCGTCGTTAACCTCAGCATCGGTGAACGGAATCGTGTCCCGAAAATAACCGAAACGGACGTGTGTATCAATAACCGGTATCCTATATTCCACGCCGAGCCGTGCCTGAAGCGTTGTAGCGTAGAACGCCTCAAAATTATCCTGCGAAATGTCATCCGCTGGTGCCGGATCGTAACGAGTCTGCGTCCAATCCGTGAGTTGGACATCACCTGCCAAGACCAAATCATCATCAAATAATTTCACAGCAATTCCAGTTCCAATTTCAAAGGGTCTCTCAATATCAAATACTTGCGCCCCGCTCATAGAATCCGACATCTCTTCTCCGTCGTCATAAACCGCTCGCGTCGATTGATACCAAAGTTCATCAACCCCCAATTCAATCGGTGTAACCAGGGTTAAACCAACACTGACAGCATCCGTCAGATGCGCCAGAAGTCCTATCCGAGCGCCCAAACCTGAGTACTCCCTGTCAATTTCGTCATCGTATCTGAAACGCGATAACTCGCTATCCACCCTCAACAGATCCGTGGCTGTGGTATCCAGCTCATTCAGACTGTTCCCCTGCCAGAAGTCCAACGACCCTCCAATAAGCACGCGTTTTGACACGTAGACGCTCGTGCCGAAACTCCAGATCCCAATGCCACCACTGTTTACATCCGTCTCGTCAACAGCCAATCCACTGAATTCAGTGCCTGAACTCGGATCAATCCCCTGAATCGCAGTCTGATAGTCAAAATTTTGCGGACGATTATAGCCGAAAGCGATTGCCCAACCGCCACGCCTCGCATGGAACGGATAAACAAACCCGATCGAATTCGGACGCATCTGTGAGCGGGTCGTCCCCGTAATCTCATCACCGGTAAAGTAGGCATCCGTGCTCGCGGTGTTATGCGAAAAGCTACTAAACAGTTCAAACTTTTGGATCTGCGCCATCCCTGCCGGATTCCAATAGAGCGCGGTGAAATCATCAGCGAGTGCAAGTGAAGCACCCCCCATTCCCATCGTCCGAGCCCCAACACCGAACGTATTTCCGATCGCCATCTCTTCTACTTGCGATGTGCCGACAGTCGCAAAAACAGTCATACTCAATAAACTGATAAATGTTATATACACTGCTGGTTTCATGGTTCCATTTCCTCCGTCTTTTAACTTTTCCTTGCGGTTCGTTTAGGTGGGTTTGGGAGTTTGAAGCACTTTTCCGTAGACCCACCACTTGGCTAATTTGAGTTCCGATTTCTTATGCGTCGCTGGGGTCGTTCCGATCTTGACTTTGGCGATGTCACGCTGCGTGAACTCCGAGAACGCCGGTTTTCAAGTCGCAAATCCCTTTTGTTGTACGCCCGTCGTGAGAGCGGTGTATACCGACTCCTACCGTAATACCGTCGATAGACGTTCGTATACGGGTAATATCCCCTATAATAGCGGTAGTAAGGCGAATAGCCGTAATACCCGTATCCGTAAAACCAAGGGTGTGAGTAATACGGCATAACGGGCATGTAAGAACGGTATGGATACAGTGGGTAAGGTCCCCAGTAGCTGCCGTGGTATCTGCGTGGGTAGACGTAGGTTTCACGATGCGTATACTTCCGTCGTCCGTAATAGCCTTCCGATGCCTCAGCATCGGTATGCTCTGGCTCCAATTCTTCCGATTCCGCTTCAGAGTGATCTTCCGTTTCCTCTTTCTCCAAAACCCTATGGTATTTCCGATCGAAATCTGAAGACGCGCTTCCAACATGGGCTTGCCAGCCATGTTCTTGATAACCGAGTTGCGTATAACACCCGGCAAATGCCGTCATCGCCAAAAACAACAATAGTATGAAAGTTACTTGCAACTTCATGTCTTTTTCTCCTTTAGATTGATCCGCGTAGGGACGAGGTCACCTCGCCCCTACATTATAACATATTATACGAGAGACTCTTAAAAAAAGTTTACATCTACCTCCATCATTGGCATAACAAAATTTGCCCTAAGAAGGGGACACTACATCGCGTTTTTTCGGAGAACAAAAAACGCGCATAAGAAGTCTGGATTTCCACTTAAGCAATTTTTGCGTGTTAATCTACAATTTTTGCGTGTTAATCTACAATTTTTGCGTGTTCTTAAGCAATTTTTGTCTGCCAACCTACAATTTTTGTCTTAACCGACGATCATCAAGATCCGACAAATATATTCCATTTTTTCGGCGAGAATATTTATTTTTACAAGAAGGAAATGCCTTTGCTCCGTTTGGCAAGCTTAGTGGACCGTGTATTTCGGATGGATTACTCATTAAATGGACACTTGAAATTCTAACAACTTAGGGACAAAATACGCGTTTATTTTCGGAATTGGCACAAAACTTGCCTAAAGCAATTTAATGAATGAAGACTCATCTGAGCATCTTCGCAGAATATGGTATAATACTAAACGTGAGTTTGATAAATATTGAGGGTAGACAGATTTTCTCTTAAAGTCCCTGCCCTCTTGATAAGGCTTACTGTTACCCATAAGTCTGAAGGTGTATAGGTGTTTTGAGAGTTTCGGC
>VXPE01000001.1 GCA_009839745.1 Candidatus Poribacteria bacterium | reverse complement strand
ACTTACGCAAATTGGGCAAAAAACAGTGTATTTCCGTGATTTAACCCCCTAAAGAATCAGAATCAACGGTATGAAGTCCGTATGGACTTCCCCGGGTATGAGGTCTCCCGTGTGGGCTTCCCCGCCCCTTATCAGGGGGACTTTAAGAGAAAATGCGTAAGTCCTATCTTTAATAATTGAAGGGCTCTTTTCTAACCGCGTTTACGTCGAATTCACGTTAATAATATAAAGGGGAGTTTGATAAAGATTTTAGATGGTAATTTGGGTTACAGGTCGTAAAAGGAGGCAGGTATGAAACTATTAATGATTGCAAGTATAATTTTCCTCTTTACCTTCTCAGCAAAGGCAGGGATGTTTCGAGAGAATTTTGATAACGGAAACTTGGATGCGTGGCAGGAACTTATTATGACGCAGGATTTTCTTTTTCGTGATGTGGATGATCCGCCTCCCGGTTCCTGGGAAATCGTTGACGAGGAACTTCATGCGGTAAGCCCCGATGAGAGCACACGTTTGCTCACAATTGGTGATGAGACTTGGCGCGATTACACCATCGAATTTGATGTCAAACCCCTTAATAAACCGGGGCGCAGCAATATCGCTATTGCCGCTCGAATCAAGGGAAGCTGGGTGGCATGGTGTGTCATCGGCGATTTGCCGCCATTTCGCGAACACGCCTCCGAGGCTCTAATGGGTTCTGGTAATTTTCATGACCAAAACACAATTTTCTATAGACATGCCAAGCTCCGTCGATTTTTAAAATTAAACAGGTGGTCGCAGTTGAAGTTGGCAGTTGAAGGAGATACCCTAAACTTTTGGATTAACGGTAAGCTGGTTATTGGACCCGTTCAACTTCCAAACCGTAAAACTTTCAAGGATCGTGAAGCTGCCAAAAAGGCGCATCCCCCTAAACCGGGAAATATAAAGATATTTCACCCATTAGATTTAAACGGATTCCAAGACTTCTTGACGGGTGCAGCGGGCTTGGGTCTCTCGAATCAGACGGCGAGATTCGACAACGTCGTAATCACCGGCGACAGTATCCCGAACAGTGCCGGGTTATCGGTAACACCGAACGCGAAGCTCGCGACGGTCTGGGGACGTCTAAAGCGTTTTTAGCCCGACGGGATCAACTTCCGTAACGTTTGAATCAAGGTGCTTTCTGAGAACCATTTACCTGCCACGCGCCAGACACTGCTCGAAAACGTCGGATACACGTGGATCATTCCGCTCAATTTCCGCAACGGAATCCCCTCTTGCATCGCAAGGATATACTCGTGGATGACCTCCCCCGCGTTTGCACCAACGAGATGCACGCCTAATATTTTCCCAGTCCACCGACTCGCGATGACTTTGCTGAAGCCGTGCGTCTCACCCTCAGCGACGGCTCTGTCGACATCCCGTTGGTCTAGCGTAAATACATCAATGTCTCCATATTTCTCGCGTGCTTCCGCTTCTGTTAACCCGCAACGGGCAACTTCTGGATCACAGAAGGTTGTCCACGGCACGACAGCATAGTTAATCGTTTGAGAGAGTGGGAAAAAGATATTTCGGAGGAGCAGCTGCGCCTGAAACGCCGCAACATGTGTGAACAGGTAATGTCCGATTACATCGCCTGCGGCATAGATATTTTTCACGCTCGTTTGAAGTTTATTGTTCACTTCAATCCCACGTGTGCCGACCTGCACCCCGATTTTGTCAAGTGCTAAACCCTCAATGTTCGGTGCGCGTCCCGCGGCAATCAAAATGTTATCAAAAGCCTGCTCTACAGTTCCATTTCCACTATCGTTAAACGTAACAGTTGTGCCTTCCTGATTTTTCACAACGTCTGCGATACTCGTATTCAGTCGGATCGTGATCCCTTCCTCGCGGAGGTAACGCAGCATCTGTTCAGAAACATCGGTATCCTCTTTCGTCAGAATGCGTTCACTCCGTTGCGCTATCGTCACATCCGCACCCAGGCGATGAAATGCCTGCCCGAGTTCAATACCGATTGGACCCGCGCCCACAACGAGCAACCGATTGGGGAACGTCTCAAGATCCCAGACGTTCTCACTGTCGAGATAGCCGCAAGATTCCAAGCCGGGTATGGGTGGCGCAACAGGACGGGACCCCGTGCTAATCACGAACTTTTTGCTTTTGAGGGTGCGGGTTTGACCACTCTCCGTATCCTCTACAACAAAACTGTCAGCGGACGCAAAATGCCCGTTGCCGAAGATGACATCAACGCCCATCTCACGGAATCGCTCAGGATTGTCGTGTTCCTCCTCTATGGCGTGTTGGGTGCTTCTCACATACGCCATCACACGTTGCCAGTCAGGCGTTGTAGGGGTGCTTGCAACGCCGTATTTCTCAGCGTCCCTGACGTAATTCGCCACCTTCGCCGCCTTCAGGAGTGCTTTGGAAGGCACACATCCCGTCCAGAGGCAGTCGCCACCCATGCGGTGTTTCTCCACGAGTGCGGTCTTCTTACCCAATTTAGCACCGGCAACGGCGAGCACGAGTCCGGCACTTCCGCCGCCGATAATTGTCAAATCATTTTTCAATTTATGGTCTCCTGGACTGCTTTCTTAATTATGGTCTCCTGGACTGCCTTCTACTTCGTTTCGGTCAGGGTTTCGGCGCAATTCACACGGTGCGAAGGTGCTAAAGCTTCTCCTCCTTCATCGAAAACCATCGCGAAATGTAATGGAGCGATGCCCAGAGGCCAATCATTTAAAAAATCGTTGTTGACGCAAAACTCTACCGGGCAGCTGCCCCGTCACGTCCCCATCTCCAACAACCGAAACGCCATTGACGAACACATAGTTTACACCGACGGGAGATTGCACCGGGTCCGACCATGTAGACCTGTCCGTGACAGTCTCCGGATCGAAGACAACGATATCGGCGGCAAGCCCTTGACGGATTCTCCCGCGGTCGGCGAGTCGAAAACGCTCCGCTGGAAAACCGCTCATTTTATAGATGGCTTCTTTCAATGAAACCAACTGGCGTTCGCGAACGAATTTGCCGAGATATTGCACGAAGCATCCGTAACTCCGTGGATGTGGATGTGGAATGTTGTAGACACCGTCGCTGGCAATCATCATGCGGGGATGGCTCGCCGTGCGGTTCAAAATGCGTTCATTCTCTTCGGGCGGGGTTGCCCACGGCATCACAAAGGTTTCAATCGCGGCTTCTTGTTGAATGAAATCGAAGGCGAACGCTTCATGCGACTTCCCTTCGCTTTCAGCGGCCTCGGCGAGCGTCATCCCGATAAATCTACCCGATCGGTTGTAACCCACGATCTGGTTGCCGTTGCGCAATTCACTCCGCAGGTATGCGATCGATTTTTCTCGGACTTCGGGGTCCTGTAGATGTGCTAACATGTCAACAGGCGCGCCGGTCTGATATTCCATCGGGAGCATCATAGCGAGGTGTGTCATACCGGCAGGATAGAGGTAAGACTCAAACGTCAAATCTATCTGCTCTTTCTCTACCCGTTCCAGCACGTCGGTGGCTTCATCGTCAACACGCTCATGCGAAATATGCACAGGAATTTCGGCACGTTGTGCAATCTCAATCGTCTCTTCCCACGCCTTTTTTCTACCGAGGATGCGGTAGCGGATGTGCGCAGCGTAGATGGCATCGTAAGCCGCCGCAATTTTTGAGAGATACACCAGTTCGTGCACATCGGCATTCGCGGAGGGTTGATAGTCGAGTCCTAAGCAGAGACAACACGCACCCGCCTCCAACCATTCACGCGTTGTGCGTTCCATCACTTTCAACTCGTCAGGAGTCGCTGGGCGCGGATCCCATCCCATCGCACCGATCCGAACCGCACAGTGGGGCACCTGTGGATAGAGGTTCGCCGGGATTCGCCCTTCAAATATGCTGAGATACGCGTCGGGTGTTTGCCAATCGAGCGGGACCTCCGCATCGCCATAAGCGAACCGCGTGTAGTGCCACATCTCTTGTGCCTGCTCTGGTGATAAAGGTGCCCATCCGAAGCCATCCGGTGCGGCTAAATGCGTCGTCACACCTTGACTGACAGCGGCGAACTGGTCTCGACCGCCGAGCAGCGCGATTTCAGAATGCACATGCACATCAACGAAACCCGGACAGACAACCTGTCGCTCCGCAGAAATTCGACGCGGTGTTTCTGCTTCAGAGAGATCACCGATGGCGGCTATCTGGTCACCTTGAATGCCGATATCCGCGATAAACGGTTCCCGCTCACCCGTTCCGTCGACGATGTTCCCGCCTGCAATAATTGTATCAAATCTCATTTTTTTAATTTTCCTTTTTTTAATTTTCCTTGTGGCTCGTTTAGGTGTGTGGGTATCTTTACATTCCTTTCCGTAGCTCTAGCGGAAATGCCCAAGCAAAAACCTTTCCACTTCGTTTCAAGCTACGTGCCTTTGTTTCATATTTCCTAATTTTCCTTGCAGTTCGGTCAGATCGATTCTATGAAGGACCCTTCTCTATTATTGTCTCAGTCTATCATCAAAAAGGATACCTGTCAACAGAGATGCCTAATTTCTCTTTGACAAAAAAACCGAGGCCTGCTATAATGCGAATTGGTATTTATATCAAATTCATCAACTGGGACCACCCCAAGATAGGAGAAGACCCCATGCGTCAAGCCTGCACTTATATCAAGACATTGCTCACAACGCCTTATTCGACATTCGGGATGGTTCTACTGTCGCTGACGCTTGTCGTGAGCGGTTGTAGTGAAGATCCCTCTGGCGGAAGCGGACTCACCGATGTAGGACGGGATGAACCGATGATTGTAGATTCTGTCTTGGCAATCGCTGTCTTCGAGGACAGGCCCGATGGCATCACGACCACCTTCTCCGCTGAGGTTAACGATCAGGTGTTCCTATGGATCTTATGGGCAAACATCACGGAACACCACACCGTTAAAGTTTCATGGTTCTCACCCGAAGACGGCCCGGACGATCCGCCCTTCTGGACAGAACAGCAAACCCTCACATCAACAACCGGGGATAAAATTACGTGGTTTTATATCGACTTGCCCGATATTACAGGCGAGTGGTTTGTTGAAATCTATTTAGATGACGATCTCTTTGAACGGAGCCATGTTTTCTGGGTAGAGTGACACAGGCGATTACTGACTCACACCCGTGGGAGGAGGAAAACCATGGATAAACTCAAAATCGCACATATCGGTACGGGCAGACGCGGTGCCGGAACCTACCTTCCCCTTATCTCAAAATTGACAGATGACCTTGAACTCGTTGCTGTTTGCGATCCACACGAAGAGAGCGTCACGGTGAAATCACTGTCGCATCCGAGTTGATGAGTCTCGTAAACGCAGTTCGTAACGATACAGACCCTGAGTACGGTGCTTATAACGGGCGCAAGGATCGGGAGATCGATGTCGCGATGGCACGTTCATGGGCAAACAATGGGGCACCCGTCACCTTCCCCTTTGAATACGAGGCACGTTAGGCCCCCCCAAGCCAAAACGCATCATTGTTAGAGAATTTGGCTTGCCGTTTGCCGAGAGATATTATATACTTTTAATAATTAAGTTGGAATAATCAGAACCTTGGAGGAACCTCCCATTTTGAAAAACTTTCGGTTCATTCTCGCCACTTTGCTTCTCTTCAGTTTCAGCGCGACGTTGATGGGCAATGAATGGGCGAACTACTACTTCCCAGATGCTCCCGGCAGTTACTGGGTTTACGAAAACCAGAACGGTGACGAGTTGACACGCTACGCAATAGCGCCAGAAGAGATTGATGGCGAATCCTATCGTGCCTTCAGTTACGATCCTGCTTTGGAGGACTGGGCAGACTTTGAGCATTACGTTCACCCGTATTTCTACCAAGTCGGTGGCGACTGGGTGGCGTTTTTTGTCGGTGCTGAAATCGAAAACGCGCTCAAAGCCGCCACGATGAAACAGATGGAAGAAGCCATGGTGCTGATGCGTCAGGCGCTGCAGGAACAGATGCCTGCGGAATTAAATATCACATTTGACTTAGATTACGATGTCGAGGTAGAATCCCAAGATTACTTCTATTTCCTGCCGACCCCCGCCACCTTTGGTGAAGAGTGGACAGCCATAGAAATAAACGTCGTCCTCACGATGACAATTGATATCCAAGGTATGCCGATAGAGATACCGGGCGGTTCAACACAGACTGTAAAAACTTACACGACTCTCATAGAGTCAGGCAACGTCACGGGCACGGAAACCGTGGAAACGGAAGCTGGCACCTTTGAAGATTGCTTGGTCATTGAATATCGAACAGATGCTTCAACGGAGACGGCCATATCTGTGGAAGTCCCCCAACAACCGCAAGGACCGCAAGAACAACAAGATGTAACCCTAACAACTC
This sequence comes from Candidatus Poribacteria bacterium, assembly GCA_009839745.1. Classification (NCBI taxonomy): domain Bacteria; phylum Candidatus Poribacteria; species Candidatus Poribacteria bacterium. The sequence continues at coordinate 27,029 of VXPE01000001.1, read as the reverse complement.
TCTGGTTGGCACCTAACGTGGGCATTGTCAAATTTGAGCACCAACACGAGGCATCTGCCGAGAATGAAGAGATGGGTCTGGTAACGCCTGAAGACCAGACGCTTGAATTAGTCCGTTACGAAATCAAATCCTCAAGTTCGGAGGTTGAATGAGTACTTTTCCTATCTATCGTCCGAGGCGACTTCGCGCAAATGAGAACCTGCGCCGATTGGTTCGCGAGACTGCGCTCTCCGCCAACGACCTTATCTACCCGATGTTTGTCGTCCACGGACATAACACCGCGACCGAAATTTCCGCCATGCCCGGGTGCTACCAATACTCGGTTGACACCCTGATCATCGCCGCGAAAGAGCTCGCCGCGCTCGGAATCCCTGGGACAATCCTGTTCGGCATCCCGGAGGCAAAAGACCCGCTCGGCTCTGAGGCATACGCCGACGATGGGATCATCCAACAAGCCGTCCGAGCCATCAAAGACGCTGTGCCGGATCTGCTTGTCATGACAGATGTATGTCTCTGTGAATACACCGATCACGGACACTGCGGTCTCATCGAAGCTGGGGAAGTGCAGAACGATCCGACTGTGGAAGTCCTCGTTAGGGAGAGCCTGTCGCATGCCCGCGCCGGTGCGGATGTCATCGCACCGTCAGATATGATGGACGGTCGTGTCGGGGCGATTCGTGAGGCGTTAGACGAAAACGGTTATGAAAACATCCCGATTATGGCATATTCTGCCAAATACGCCTCTGCCTTCTACGGTCCGTTTCGGGAAGCGGCGGAATCGACCCCCCAATTCGGAGATCGGCGCGCCTATCAGATGGATCCAGCAAATGCGGAAGAGGCGTTGCGCGAGGTTGCCTTGGACATCCAAGAAGGTGCGGACATCCTCATGGTGAAACCCGCTCTCTCCTACCTCGACGTTATCCATCGGGTCAAAACAGAATTTCAGGTCCCTGTTGCGGCTTACAACGTCAGCGGTGAATACGCCATGATTAAAGCCGCGGCACAAAACGGTTGGATTGACGAAGAGCGGGTCGCTTTGGAGGTCCTCAACAGTATAAAGCGCGCAGGGGCGGATATGATTTTAACCTACTTTGCAAAATCGGTTGTCGAGTGGCTATAATCTGGCGGTTAGCGGTCTGTAAAGTGTGCTAAAGTCTGTAAAGTGTAGTTAAAGTTGAGGAAGAACCTCTTCTCACTTGCAAACTTTAGTACAGTTGCAAACTTCATAACTTTCTTCTCACTTGCCAACTTTTTATTGATAACCGAAAGCCATAGAAAATTTGGAGGAAACACTTTGGAGAGCAGTAAATCCTTAGCTGCATGGCAAAAATCACAACAATTCATCCCCGGTGGGGTTAACAGTCCCGTCCGAAATTTCAGCAAAGTCGGCAGACATCCCCGTTTCATCGAACGCGGCGAAGGCTCGAAAATCTACGACATCGATGGGAACGAATATATTGACTATGTCGCCTCCTGGGGTCCCTTGGTTCTCGGACACGCGTATCCGAGTGTCATAGAGGCTATCCGTTCAATAGCAGTGAACGGCACGAGTTTCGGCGCACCGACGCCTCGCGAGACAGAACTCGCCGAAACCATTGTCAATGCAGTCCCCTCAATCGAACAGGTGCGACTCGTCAATTCTGGCACCGAAGCCACCATGAGCGCAATTCGTGTCGCCCGCGGGTATACCGGTCGTGATAAAATTCTCAAAATTGACGGCTGCTATCACGGGCACGTGGACTACCTATTAGCGAAAGCTGGATCGGGTATTGCAACGTTTGGGCTTTCCGATAGCGGGGGGGTCCCTGAAGATTTTGCACGCAATACACTCACAGTCCCCTTCAATAACCCGGACGCTGTCCGTGAAGCGATAGAAGCCAACCCGGACGAAATCGCCTGTCTCATTCTCGAACCGATTATGGGCAATATGGGCATCATCCCACCGCGTGAGGGGTATCTCGATCAGCTCCGTGAAATCACTGAAGAACACGGCATCGTGCTTATCTTCGATGAAGTTATCACCGGCTTCCGAGTCGCTTACGGTGGTGCGCAATCCTATTATAACGTTACACCCGACATGACCTGTCTCGGAAAGATTATCGGTGGTGGGTTGCCTGTCGGGGCATACGGCGGAAAACGGGACATCATGCGATGCGTTGCCCCAGAAGGCGAGGTCTATCAGGCGGGAACACTCTCTGGAAATCCGTTAGCCGTTACCGCAGGTATAGCAACGTTGAAACGTCTCGCTGAACCGGGGATTTATGAACACCTCGAAAACAGTGCTGCTGCCCTCGCAGCGGGTCTCGCCGAGGCGACCCAAAAACACGATGTTGACGCATGGCACAGTCGGGTCGGTTCGATGCTAATGCTCTACTTCACGCCAGAAAGTGTCACAGATGCCGATGGTGCACGCACAGCGGATACCGAACGTTTTCAACACTACTTCTGGGGACTTATAGAACGCGGTGTCTCTGTCGCGCCCTCCCAATTTGAGGCAGGATTTGTCTCCTTAGTTCACTCCGAAGAGGACATCAACAACACCGTTCAAGCCGCAACACAAGCATTGGCAAATCTCTAAAGGGAAAAGGCAGCCATACGGGGTGCCCTACATTATGTCCAACTTTGATCAAATCGTTGAATTGATTGCCGAGGATCTCAGTGCCGTTGAGGCGAAACTCACTGAAGATACCGTCAGTGAATATACGTTCGTTGACATGGCAGTTCAACACGTTGTGGAGGGTGGCGGTAAACGCCTCCGCCCGATTCTCGTTGTGCTTTCTGCGAAAGTCTGCGGATACGAAGGGAGCGATGCGCACACGCTTGCCGCCGTTGTCGAACTCATCCATGTCGCATCGCTCGTTCACGACGATGTCCTCGACGAAGCCGCGATCCGCCGGGGACGTGAGACGCTACAGACGAAATGGGGCAACAAAGTCGCAGTCCTCGTCGGAGATTACCTCCACGCACGCGTGCTTTCAATGCTTGTATCCCGCCGTGCGGACGATCCAGCGATGGCAATCCTCGCCGATACCACACAGGCAATGTGTGAAGGTGAGGTTATACACGCATACAAGAGCGGCGATTTCGACATCTCCGAAGCCGAATACCTCAAAATTATCAGTTTTAAAACCGGTAAACTGATCGCTGCGTCCTGCACCCTCGGTGCACATCTCGGAAACCCAACAGAAACACAACAAATTGACGCACTCACAACCTACGGACAACAGATCGGGACAGCCTTCCAAATTGTAGATGACCTGCTCGATTTCACAGAAGATTCCGATACATTGGGGAAAGACGCGTTCGGCGACCTCCGCGAAGGAAAACTCACCTTCCCCATCATCTATGCAAGATCTGTTTGCGATGACGATGAGAAACAGACGCTTGAAAAAGTGCTAAACCCTGGGACCGATGAAACCGAGGCGATTGCCTTTGTCGAGGCTCTGTTCCAACGATACGGTGTCGAGACCCACTGTTTGAAGATCGCCCAAGGCTATGCCGATCGCGCCAAAGCCGCATTGTCAACCTTACCGGAGATCCCTGCTCGCAGTGCCCTGGAACACCTCGCAGATTATGTTGTTTCACGCGAGTCCTAAAGGTAACATTAAAAAATGTTCTATCCTGCCCATATAAACCTTCAGGACAAGAAATGTCTCGTTGTCGGCGGGGGTACCGTTGCGGAGCGGAAAGTTGTCGCCATGCTCCTCAGCGGTGGCAATGTCACCGTCATCAGTCCGGATACCACGGAATTGTTGACGTTCCTCGCAAACATCGGCACAATCCGCTGGCACAAACGGCAGTTGCAGACCGGTGATACGAATGGCTATTTTCTCGTCTGTGCCGCCACCGATTTCACGGATATTAATTCTGCTGTCTTCACGGAGGCGCACGAAAAACACAAAATCCCCTTCGTCAACGTCGTTGATGTCATCCCACAATGCACCTTTGCCGCCGCTTCTGTTGTAACCGATGGTGAGATTCTGTTGAGCATCTCAACGAGCGGTAAAAGTCCCGCGACGAGCCGTCGTATCCGTGAACACTTTGAGAAGATCCTGGATGCCACTTCGTTATATACACTCGGATACGAAGATGGTAAGCCCATACCAATTGTCAGTGAAAGAGAAGGGCAAGCACTCCCGTATCCCGTTTACCTTCTATTGGAAAATCGTAAATGTGTTGTCGTGTCCGAACAGAAAACACCCGAAGTTGAACGCCGTATCTCTCTGTTAGACCGATGTGGTGCCTCTGTCGTCCACATCTCGCCCGACGAGATGAAACCCTATCACCTTGAAGACGCGTTCCTCGTTATTGCGGACAAACGCTCTGCTGTAGATTACCCTCTGAATACCAACCCGCCTTACCCCCCTTATCAAGGGGGAATTGGCATTCGGGAATATCTCGATGAACCGAACGCTGGGACCCACTTTACACCCGAACTCATCATAGACGACAACCTGATAATTAGCGTATCGGCGCGAAGTAGCACAGGTATTGACAAGGCGAAACGCCTACATAAAAAACTCACCAACGAGTTTGAAAACAACGGCTACGGTGTATTTATTGAATTCCTCGGAACGCGCCGCGCTGAGATTCTCAAGGCTTTCCCGACCCCTAAAAAGCGTGCCGACTTCTTTGAAGGGCTGATCGACACCGTTGAAGAGGCGGTATCGGGTTTACAAATCCCTTCTACAACATGCTGCCTCGGTCTCACAAATCCTGAATGCTCCGCCGAATGCCTTTTCAACTGGGTTCGTCACGGTAAACTGGAACATGCCAACACCTTTACCTCCAAACGACTTGACAAAGAACAGAGACGTTGTTAAAATTGCACGAAAAACATGATAAATTTTCTATTTCTCATTACCCTTTTAATATACTTAGCGGCAGGCATTTTCCAGACCCTCTCGCTGGCGATTGGGGCTCGGACTGACGCCTCCGCAATTCGTCCAACAATTGAGCAGATCGCTTTTTGGTGCACCCTCATCGGCTTCGCTTTTTTAACCGTCTTTATCGCGCTCTGGTGGCTCCAGCAGGGGCATTTTCCAATGACCCACTGGACCGACTCCACTGCCTTCTTCGCTTGGGCAATCACCCTGATTTATCTCATCATCGTGCGTTTGACACATCTCCGCACCCTCGGTAGTTTCGTGATGCCGGTTGCGTTCATCGCTATACTCATCTCATACAGTTTTGCTACGCATACAGCTGCGCTGCCTGAGCCGTTGCAAAATTACTGGCTTCTGGCACACACAACACTCATCTTTCTCGCTTATGCGGCGTTCATCGCTGCCTGTGGGTTCGGACTCATGTATCTCATAACAGAACGGAAAATCCGCAGAAAGACAGACACCCTTTTTGATAACCTTCTTCCGTCTCTCGGTGTTTCCGATATCCTCGGGTATCGTTGCGCCATTTTAGGTGTGATTTTACTGACAATGGGCGTCATTGTCGGGAGTCTCTGGACGCAATACATCCGAGATGTGCCGTGGAGATGGCTCGATGCAAAGGTAATCTCCACCTTGGTGACGTGGTTCATCTATATCGCCCAAATCGGTATCCGCCAATTTTGGGGGTGGCACGGACGCAGAGCGGCGTATGCCGCAATCATCGGTTTCGTTGCTGTCCTTTGTACATACGTTGGTGTGGATCTCTTTTTAGACAGCATGCATACATATCGTTAGGAATATTTAGTTTTAAGAATTTATTAAATCGTTCAAATTGATGGACAATCAGTGATTTCCGACTACGAGTAAGTGGGTTTGTAGTCGTGCGATTCATCGCACGTTCTAAAGTTGTATATAACGGGCAATAAATGGTTTCCCTACTACGAACCAGTCTAATCTCAGTCCTAAATTTGACACAACCCCCGATATGTGATATAATTTAGCAAACGTATGAAGGATGTCCCACGTTTTTAGATTTTTTGGGTAACAGGAATGAACCAGCTCGTCTCCATCGGAACCAGCCACCACGTCGCGCCCATTGAATTCAGGGAAAGGTTGGCGTTTTCCGAAGAACAACTCATTGAATCCCATCAGCACCTGCGTGAATCCGATCAGATCCAAGAGTCAGTAATTCTCTCGACCTGCAATCGGGTAGAAGTCTATGCAGTCCTGAATTCAGTGCGGACTGCCGAAGCCGCCGGCAAGGTATTGGCTGAATTCCTCTCCCGATGCCATCAGATTGATACGGCATCACTGAAGAAATGGACGTATCTCCATCATAACTTGGAAACAATCCAGCATCTTTTCAGAGTCATATCGAGTCTGGACTCCATGGTTGTCGGTGAGTCTCAAATACTGGGTCAAGTTAAAGATGCCTACGACACCTCACGTTCAGCAGGCAGCTCGGGGCCTATTCTCAACCGCCTTTTCACGAAAGCCTTCAGCGTTGGCAAACGCATCCGATCCGAAACGACAATCACCACCGGTGCCGTCTCCATCAGTTATGCCGCCGTTGAACTCGCCAAAAAGATTTTCAACACCCTCGAAGGCAAGACCGTCGCGATTATCGGGGCAGGAGAGATGAGCGAACTCACAGCAAAGCATCTCATTGCAAATGGGGTCTCCAACGTGATTGTTGCAAATCGGACATACCAACGGGCGGTAAAAGTTGCGGAGAAGTTTAAGGGAACCCCTCTTGCCTACGACAGCGATCTCAATTTCCTCATTGATGCCGATATTGTCATTAGTTCTACCAACGCTCCCGACTACCTCATCAAGCGACAGCCTCTCGTCAACATTATGCGGAAGCGGAAACACCGATATATGTTCCTCATCGATATCGCTGTCCCACGCGACATCGATCCGGATGTGAGCAAACTCGACTCGGCGTTCCTCTACAATATCGATGATCTGGAAGCCGTTGTCGCCTCTAACCTCCAAGACCGGCAACAGGAAGCCATCCACGCAGAACAGATTGTCTCTGAAGAAGCCAAACGCTTCTACGACCAATTGCAAGTCTTTCAAGTCAATCCTACGATTAAAGCATTGCACCAGCAGTTTCGACAGATAGCCGACACCGAATTGCAAGCGTGTTTCTACAAAACAACACTCTCCGACGCGCAAGAGGAAGCCATCGCCTCCATGACGCAGGCAATCGTCAAAAAGCTGCTCCATCATCCGATGAAGAACCTGCGTGGTGCTGTCAACGACGGCGATGCCGATCACGGGCAATATATTCAAGCACTACAGGAATTGTTCGTTTTGGATGTTAACGATGAGAACCCAGAATAGCCATCAGTGGTTAGTACAATGAAAATTAGAAGCAAAAACAAAGTCCGCAACAACGACGCGGGCGACTCGTCGGAAAGGAAATCCGTCAAACAGGAAACCTCCTCAATTGCTCCGCAAGGGAAAATTAAAAAACTCGTAATTGGGACACGCGGCAGTCAACTCGCGCTTTGGCAGGCACACTTCGTCAAAAATCAATTGGAACGCCATTTCCCCACCTTGGAAGTCTCCCTCAAGACCATCAAAACTACCGGTGATACAATCCAAAACCGCTCGTTAGTTGGCCTGGGCAAAGGTATTTTCACGAAAGAGATAGAAAACGCGCTCTTAACCGGCACCATCGACCTCGCTGTCCACAGTTTGAAAGACCTCCCGACAGAATTGCCGGAGGGGCTTTGCATTGCCGCCATCCCGACGCGAGAAGACCCGCGCGACGTGCTGGTCACAGACACAGGATCGCCTTTAGAAGACTTGCCGGAAGGCGCGAAGATCGGCACGACAAGCCCACGCCGAAAAGCGCAACTCCTCTATATCCGTCCAGATCTGCAAGTCGTTGATGTGCGAGGCAACATTGATACGCGGTTGCGTAAACTTTACGAAACCGATCTCGACGGAATTATCCTCGCTGCGGCAGGCATCAAACGGCTCCTCGATCCAGAAATTATCACACAATTCTTTGACACGGAACAGATGGTCCCGGCGGTTGGACAGGGCGCGCTCGGGATTGAAGTGCGGGAGGGCGACGATAGGGTTGAACAACTACTGCTGCCCCTGCATGACCCTTCAGCAACAGCAGAAACCACAGCGGAACGAGCTGTTTTGGAAAGTCTCGGTGGCGGATGCCAAGTGCCGATTGGTGCACATGCGAAACATGTTGCGGGTGAACTCTCGCTCATCGGTGCGGTTTGTCATCCAGACGGGACGCGACGTATTGTGGGGAGCACCACGGGAACGCCAGATATAGCACAACACCTGGGCGGAATTGTTGCCGAAAAACTTCGGAACAGTGGGGCAACAGAACTGTTGAAGGAACAGGAGAACGATAAATGAACACACCGAGCACAGGTATTGTTTACATCGTAGGCGCTGGTCCCGGCGATAGAAAACTCATCACGCTCAAAGGTGTGGAGTGCCTTCAACGCGCCGATGTTGTCATCTATGACCTGTTGCTAAACGATGCGTTGTTGGAACATTGCCCCGTGCACGCCGAAAAAATCAAAGCCCCTGACCCAAGAACCCGAACGACACGCCAAAATGAGCTCAATCATTTGCTGGTTGAACATGCCAAAGCGGGTAAAACTGTTATTCGCCTGAAAGGCGGCGATCCGTATATATTCGGACGCGGTGGCGAAGAAGCGGTTGCTCTCACGGAAGCCGGTATCCCATTCGAGATTGTGCCGGGTATCACGTCTGCGATTGCTGCTGCTGCGTATGCTGGCATCCCGGTCACACACCGCGACTATGCCTCATCGGTCGCTTTTGTGACGGGGCATTCGGCGGCACTACGTCCAGATTCAAACATCAATTGGGCACACCTCGCCACAGCCGTCGATACGCTCGTTGTCTACATGGGGGTTGCGCACCTCCATCAGATTGTGGAGCGTCTGATCGCACACGGTAGAGACCCGCAAACTCCAGTCAGTTTAGTCCGCGTCGGAACGACACCGCAACAGCACATCGTCCAAGGCACGCTTACCGACATCGTGCAAAAAGTGGAGGCGGCGCAACTCAAAAGTCCGGCGGTTATCGTTGTGGGAGAGGTGAACCGACTACGCCGGCACCTCCGATGGTTTGATACCAAACCCCTTTTCGGGAAGCGGATCCTTGTCACACGTGCCCGTGCACAGGCAAGCGAATTCGCAGGTCTTTTGGAAGCAAACGGCGCAGCGGTCATCCAATTCCCCACGATACAGATTCAACCCCTTGAGGATGTGGACATACCGCCTCCCAACGCATACGATTGGGTTATCTTCACGAGTGCCAACGCCGTTGAAATTTTCTATGAACGTCTACGGGAAAGCGGAAAGGATGCCCGAGCGTTGGGTAGGAGCTGTATCTGCGCAGTTGGTGCGAAAACAGTGGAGGCTTTAAATCGCATCGGGATTCATCCCGATTTTGTTCCTTCTCACGCTCGCGGCAGTGCGATTGCCGCTGAAATGAAAGACGTGAATGGAAAGAAAATCCTCCTGCCACGTGCGAAAATCGCCGCTGCCGATCTCCCCAACGGTTTGCGCGAGAAGGGGGCACACGTCAACGATGTGCCGCTTTATGATACCCTCAAAGTGGCGGACGATGATGATAAAAGGCGAGACGACATCGAAGCAGACCTCCTGAACGGTAGCATCGACTTTATCACATTCACCAGTTCATCAACGGTTACGAATTTTTTGGAGATGTTCCCCGCACACACACCTACAGCCTTACTCGCGAATGTCCAGGTCGCCGTGATCGGTCCCACAACGCAGAAAACGGCACTGGCGCGTGATATACGGGTCGACGTGGTTGCGAAGGAGGCATCCGTTGAAAGTCTTGTGGACGCAATTATTGAGGCATGATTTATTATAGTAAAACCCACAATGCCGTAGCGCAAACTAAAAGTTTGTGCTACAAAAAGGAGATTACATTATGAAAAACCAAATTTTCTGTTATAGCGCGCTCGTTTGCTTACTTATGTTCAGTGTTGCCTGCATCGCAAACGCCGCAGACGAATCCTTCGGGGATCCCTTTGAGAAGGGGAAGTTGCAAAATCCGAATTGGAAATGGCAAAACGAACCCCCGGATTGGGATGTCGGTGAAACCCGCGCGGATCACCTATATATCGACAGTGAAACCAACCGAAACATCTGGGCATCGGATGAATCCCACTTTCTCTATCAGGAAACGGATGCTGAGATGTTTGATGTCGAAACCCACTTCTTTTCCAAATGGGACACCGATTCCGGTGTGAATGGCCTTCTCGTCAAAAGCCCGAAGGACAATAACTGGGTCACCATCAAATTCTGGTCGCGGGATGCGGGTGCTAAAGGGCAACTCCAGTTCCAGACCCGGGAGGCGGGTGTGCCTGGCGGTCCACCGGATCCACCGTGGCGTCCCGACTTCGGGGATACGGAGTTGTTCCTCAGGCTCCAGAAAGAGCGAGATACTTACACGGCGTGGTATAAGATGGACGCAAATGACGATTGGACAGACTTCGGTGCAGGCGACTTTAAGATGACACCCCCGTTGTGGCTCGGAATTTATGCGGGTGTCGCTTCAGGAGTGGGTTCCTTAGAGGTGGAATACGAGTATTTCCAAGACAATGTGACACCGTGGGGGGTTGAACCTGAAGGCAAAGTGGCGACAACGTGGGGGATACTGAAGGCACGCTATTAGCGTTACGATCAGGATCATTTTAAGTAAGGGCACCCCTCGTGGGTGCCCGCATATATCGGTTCAAGCCAACCTCCCAAACCTATCCGAAAATCGGGAAAATATAAGGCACAAGCACTTTTTGATAGACAGTAATCGTTCCGAAGATCGAATAGTAGCCTGCACACAAGAGGAGTCCAATCTGCTTCCACAAGGGTGCTTGTATCTCAGGTGGCAAGAATTTCCGGTTCACGTAAAGCGTATGTATCGCTGAAAACACAAGGAGATACCCGCCAATCGTTGCCGATACGAGAATCATGAAAAACGGTTTCGCGAGATACATGGCGATGATACCCCAGACGATATAGACAGCGAGTATCGGATAGTAGATCCATTTTGCGCTGTTTTCACCCAAGTTTCGCGCCCGTCTCACACCGGTCCAAATAATATCTGTAAAGCCGCGCGGCACACCGTCCACACCACCGAGCTGCGTCGAAAACAGCACCCAGAAACCGCAGAGGAGTGTGAGATACCACATAATTCTACCGCCTTTTGCCTCAAGTCCCTGCGCTTGCATCGCTGCTGCCGACCACTGTCCCATCTCCTGCCCTAAAGGCACATACTGCAAGGTCAGCATTGCGGGGAGTGCGATACCGACAAAACATCCGATCATCCAGATGTAATACTGCTCAAATCGGACGTATTTCCACCACTCCTTAAACCGTTCGAGGTTCTCCGGTGTGATGCGAAACACTTTGCCCCAGTGCGAAAGCGTCACGTGTTGTCCACCAATCATGGAGGGAATCGCCCCCACGAGACTGCTCATGCCCCAGCCTTTATCGCGCACGTAATGGGTAATGCCGACATTGCCTAAGCCGCCGCTGCCTGCATACGCCGCGAACGCACCGACCAACAACCAATTGATCTGTTCGTCTTCTCCGCCAGTTGGAAATGCGCCGAAACTCAAGAAACCTTTGATAACTTTCCACCATGTGCTCGGTGACACCATAAACAGATCGACGATGACCAGGTAGCCGATAATCCAAACCACCATAAAGAGTGACACCTTCTCAAGGGAGTTGTAAATCTTCCCGCCGAAGAGCACAATGCCGAGACAGGAGAAAAAGATGAGATATGCGAATACACGCACTGTCCCGCCATCTGCGTCCTGGGGCATATAGCCGAGCCACGCAGCAGCGAGTGCCGTCGCAGCCGTCATCGCCCAACCGGGCCAAATCCCGAAAAAGTTGATCCCCGAATAGAAAGACATCCAGAAGCCAGCCCCGGGTTTACAGCGCATATAACCGCTCATCATCGGTTCGCCGGTATAGAGCGTATAGCGGATCGCCTCTGTATTCAGAACGACTTGAAGTAGGATGGCGATTGTTGCGATCCAGAGCAATGTGCCACCGTATTGTGCGGTAATTGCGGGCCCCAGTAGCCATTCACCACTCCCAATTGAACCGCCTAACGCGATGATACCGGGACCCAAGATATTTCGGAATGCTTTCCCAAATTGATACGGGGGCGGTGCAGGTAAATCATCGACTTCCCAATCAGGGAGCGTGCCGCCCCCTACACGTTCTTTGGTTTCTGCCATATTTCATACCTTCTTTTAAAGTCCGTAAAGTGTTCTAAAGTGTTCTAAAGTCTGTAAAGTTGTAAGAGGCACTTGGATGTTCCAAACATCTCTTCCAACTTCCGAACTTGCAAACTTTAGCACACTCGCAAACTTTTTCCTGCTATAGCACACTCGCAAACTTCCTCCCACCTCAGAACACTTCGCTTGTTTTTCCCTACCATTCCCAACAGATGGGAACGTCCAACTTCTCAGCAATACCAGCGAGACCGCGTAAATGGTCTACATGGATCGGAATGCCGTTTTCAAGGTAATTATCGTAGTTATTCCACTCAATTTCGCCGGGGAGATATGCCTGTTCCACGCCTTCTGCCGTTTTCGAGGCGTGAATTTTGTCAATACCTCGCTGGATTTCCGCAACGTAACCCGCGTAGTCTGTGAAACTCGCAACGTCCATCGCAAAAAAGAAGTGTTCAGAGGGGTCGCCTGCCTTATTACAAGCCATCAAGCCACCGCTCAAAGGACCCGCTAAGATGCCCATGATGAGTGCCAATCCGTAACCCCGGGGTCCCGCTGCGGGTGCGAGGAAACGTCCCTTCTCTGGATCGTTGGTGGGTTGCCCCGTTTCATCTATGAGCCACCCTTCAGGAATCGGTTTTCCATACATTCGGAGTGTGCCGATCTTCCCCCATGCGGAAACACCACACGCCATATCCAACACAATCGGATGCCCATCGCCAGTAGGCAAGGCGTAACTCATGGCATTATTGGCGACTACGGCTTCTGCACCCCCGGGTGCTACAATAGAGGCGCCCCCTGTGTTCGTCGTTGAAAACCCGATCATCTGGTTCGATGCCGCCATAATTGCGTAGCATGCCGCTGCCCCGAAATGGCCGGCGTTGCGAACCCCTGCGGCAGCGATACCCGTTGTCTTCGCTTTCTCTATCGCCGTCGCCATTGCGAACGTGCTTGCGAGATGTCCCATTCCGTTATCTCCGTCAACAACAGCGAAACTCGGTCCCTCAGTTGCAATGCGGAGGTCAGGTTGTGGGTTCATCTTCCCGTCAAGCACGAGATTAAGGTAACCCGGTAAAGCGCGGGTGCCGTGTGAATGCACACCCCGCAAATCCGTGAGGACCTGATGTTTTGCGATTGTCTCTCCATCCTCGGAACGCAAGCCTGCCTTTTCACAAAGCGTCCGAGCGAAATCGTGTAACTTCGCTGAATCTACCACAATTTCCTGCATAACATCCCCTCCAGTTAAGAATTTATCGTCCATTCTACCAGAGGCGCGGTTACGAATCAAGCACAATCCGATATTTGAATCGTGGACGAAGTTTGATGAAGACGAGTATTTCGATTGAAACGCAAGAAACACTTGACATGAAGGACTGTTCCAGACTAAAATTAGCAACGGAGGATAGACCGTCATGTCGAACAAGGGAGCATCGTTCCTTGCCTTTCTCATAGTGGTTTTGGTCAGCCTTGCGGGGAATGCTGCCGCACAAACACCCCAAGAGCTTTACGGACGTGGTATGCAGGCCGCGCAGCGCGGACAATATACACAAGCACTCCGATACTTTCAGCACGCCATCCAAGGCGACCCTGCCTCTGCGCAAGCATACGCTGGACTCGGAACCGTTTACATTCAGCTTGGTCAATTCGCTGAAGCGGAAGGCGTTCTCAAACAGGCACTGGATATCGCGCCAGGACTGCTACAAGCCGAAGCAAATCTCGCTTTGCTCTACACAAGAACCGGGCGCAATGACGCAGCAATTGACCTCTATGGAAAACTCAGCCGAAACCACCCAGCCTCCCTCCAAATACAGGTTGGACTCGCAACGGCTTATCAGAAAGCCTCGCGGTTTGCAGAAGCCATAGAAGTCTACCAGCGGACGCTTGACCTTTCACCGAAACTCGCGGAAGCCATGACGAATCTCGCCTCCTGCTATGAAGCCGTCAAACAACAGGAACAGGCAATTCGTTATTACGAATCGGCGTTAGCCGTGAACCCTGAACTTTCGATGGCAAACGGGAACTTAGGTGCCATTTATCAAAAGCAGGGAGAACTGGACAAAGCACGTCCACTGTTAGAGAAGGCGATTCGTCTGGACCCTAATTTTACGGCGGCTTCCTATAGTCTGGGTTTAATCGCATCAAAACAACGTGCATTCCAGCGCGCTGCTGACTTATACCGCAGGGTCATCGCACAACAACCCGACCATATCGGGGCGTATTATAACCTCGCGCAGGCACTGTTCCGATTAAAGCAGTCGGCGGAAGGCAAACGCGCCATGGAAACCTATCGGCGTCTAAACGCAATTGCCCAAGAGATTGACACCCGCGAGCGCGCGATTCTCCTGGAACCGAGCAACCCGCGCAAACAGTATCAACTCGGACGCACTTACGAAAAGCATGGGAAATTCGATAAGGCACTCGAAGCGTATGAGGCAGCAGTCAAACTTCAGCCAGAATACGCCGCGGCACACTATAAACTCGGCAAACTCTACTTCCGCAAAGGCAGGTTGAGCGAAGCAGAAAACGCCTATCTCAGCGCAATTGCGGTTGCGCCAGAGCAAGCCGCCCTGCACGCTGGATTGGGGGCAGTCTATTATGTGCAAGACAGGTTTGAGGACGCACTTGCTGAATACAAAACAGCCGTAGTCTATGACGCTTCATTGGTGCATGCCCAGGTCGGGATCGCTGTCATCCAGCACCGTCGCGGCAAATTTGAGGACGCACGCGCCGCGTATCAGAACGCTTTAAAGTTAGACGCAGACGCACATTACGCCCTAAACGGATTGGCACGGCTTTATCTTGAAGATGCCTCCAGCAGCGGAACCCAGTCCCTACCGACAGGGCAAAGAGCGGCTAAAATCCAAGAAACCATCGCTTTGGCTGAGAAGGCTGTCCGTTTAGCCCCGATCCCACAATACCTACAGACCCTTGCCTTAGCTTACTTTCAGGCAGGGGCGCATCAAAAAGCACTGAAAGCGATTCAGACCGCCATTGAAATGGAACCCGAAAACGATGCTTTTCGACAGACCTTGGCAAAGATGAAGGAGGCCAATGAAAAGACGAAGTAAGAGTATAGGCATTTTAATTCTCATCGGAATCGCAATTGTCGCACAAGGGGTCCCTATCCGCCCTGTGAACGCCGATACTCACATTCAATTCGTTGATGTAACGCAGGAAGCGGGTATCCGTTGGAAACACGTCGACGGACGGAGCGGACAGAAGTATTTCATGGAGACGCTCGGTTCCGGTGCCGCTTTCTTTGACTACGACAAGGACGGAGACCCCGATCTATATTTCGTTAACAGCGCACCCCTCCCCGGTTACGTCTCACAAGAGATCCCGACCAATTGTCTCTATCAAAATAACGGCGATGGCACGTTCACAGATGTTACCGAAAAAGCCGGCGTCGGGGATACCGGTTACGGACACGGATGTGCCGTGGGCGACTATGATAACGACGGGAACCTGGATCTTTACGTCACAAACTACGGGATCAATCGGCTCTACCGTAATAATGGCGATGGCACATTTACGGAAGTCGCGGAATCCGCAGGTGTGACGGAGCCGCGTTGGAGCACGGGCTGCGCCTTTGCTGACTACGACCGAGACGGCAACCTGGATCTCTATGTTGTCAACTACATCGTCTTTGACATCGATGAGAATCCGTGGTGTGGATTCAAGGAAAAAGGGATTCGCGCCTACTGTGAACCCGATAACTTCACTGCCCAATCCGATACACTCTATCGCAACAACGGTGACGGCACGTTCACCGACGTAACAAAAACAGCGGGTATCTACAATACCACGGGCAAAGGGTTAGGGGTCGTCTGGGGAGACTATAACAACGATGGCACGCCTGACATCTACGTCGCTAACGATTCCACAGAAAACCTATTTTATCACAATACTGGGGACGGCACTTTTGAAGAGGTCGGTTTCATGGTCGGCGTTGCCCTCAGCGAAGACGGTGTCGCTGAAAACGGTATGGGCACTGCCTTCGGCGATTGGAATAACGACGGTTGGCTCGATCTCACCGTCACGAATTATGCCCAACAGACGAATACCCTCTACCATAACGACGCAGACGGCTTCTTCACAGACGCAACGGCTACGACAAAAACCGCACAACTCACCTATCCCTATCTCGGTTGGGCAACGGCTTTTATCGATTACGACAACGATGGATACCAAGACCTCTTCGTTGCTAACGGGCATCTACACGAGAATCTCGCTGAACTCGGACAGGAAGGCACCTATGGGCAACGCAACCTGCTCTTTCAAAACAACGCGAACGGCACATTTACCGAAGTCTCCGAAAGTCTCGGTCCGGGCATGAAGTTGGAGGATGTCAGCCGCGGTGCCACCTTTGCAGACTACGACTTAGATGGTGATATCGACATCGTGGTGACCAATTCCAACACGGCACCCCGCCTTTTACGCAACGATGGTGGTAACCGAAAAAACTATTTGCAGCTCCGATTGACAGCGACACACGGTTCCACGGATGCGATTGGGACGCGGGTTAAGATTACGACGGGACCCCTCACACAGACGCGTGAGGTGCGGAGCGGAGACGGCTATCTTTCACAACAGGACCTCACACTGCATTTCGGGATTGGGAATTACGAACGGGTGGACAGCATTGAGGTGCTGTGGCAGCGTGGAACAAAGCAGTTAATCCAAAACGTCTCTGCAAATCAGGTGTTATCTCTCGAGGAAAATGGAAATGAATAAAGATTCGGGGTTAGAAACCCCGCCCACATCGGATGTCATCGAACGCCATTATTGGAAGGCGGTCACTTTTCTGGTGATACTGATTTTAGTCGGCAGCGGATTTTGGGGGGTGCGGCGGTTTGCGCCTGCAGTGTTCCTTGGAAAACCGGATTTAATTGCCGTCCCGAACGAGGAACGTCCACACAGCCAAACAACAGAGACGTTAGCATCCAGCAAGCCCGAACTTCTCAACATCAACACCGCCTCTACGCAAGAGCTGCAGACCCTCCCGAACATCGGTCCACAGATGGCACAACGGATCGTCGACTATCGCAAGCAACACGGCACGTTTGCCAGTGTGGATGCTCTCCAGAATGTCAAGGGTATCGGTGCAAAGACGCTGGAGAAATTAAGACCCTTCGTTGATGCGAAGTAATTATATCCCTATCCTACCCGTTTCTGTGAAAATGTGCTGGACGGGTACATCCCACGTCTGTGGGAACGTATCTTCCACAAGTTGCACCCCATACGCCAATCCGATCGCCACAGCGTGTGGACACCTTGTGAGAAACCGGTCATAGAAACCCTTGCCGTATCCGAGGCGATACCCATTCCGATCAAAAGCGATACCGGGAACAACGATGAGTTGAAGGTGTTCAATTGGAAAGAGTGGGCATGCCTCACTCGGTTCCAACATGCCATAACGATGGCGCCCCACCTCTGTTTTCAGGTTCTGAATCCGTCGCGGGATGAGGTCCATCTGTTCTGTATCTACGACAGGGGCACATACCTGCTTGCCTGAATCCAATAACTTCTCAAGCAAACCGGTGGTTTCAACCTCGCTTCTCATATTCAGGTAGAGCATCACAGCGTCGAACCCCTCACACTGTATCCAGCGTGCAGTGGCATCAAGGATACGCTGGCTGCACCGTGTCCGCGCTTCCGAGGGGAGTGCCTCACGACGGTGGCGTGTTTCCGCGCGGACGCGTGCCCGTTCAATCGCGATCTGCATCGTTTCTACTTCTGGTATCGGACTTTTCCAGCAACTTCCACGGTATCAACAATCGCCATGATTACAGCGTCGACCGGTTTGTTGCCCGTTACTTGGGTCTGACGCGCGGAACTGCCGGTAGCAACGAGGACGATTTCGCCGATACCTGCCCCGACTGCATCTACCGCGACGGTATATATCCGCTCGACCTCTCCGTTGAGATCCACATTTTGGACAACCATCAGTTTGCTTCCGATTAATTTCTCATCTTTCTGCGTCGCGACGATTGTCCCGGTAACTTTTCCAAGGATCATTTAATAAAAAACCTTTCACTTTCTTTCTCGTCTTCACCATTGAATATCATCAAGTGCCTCTGCCGCCATAACTTCTTCAAAGAGTGCATCGAGTTGTGAGATATAGTACGGCATAGAAGTATTATACTGTTATTCCCCGTCGAAGGTCAACCTTTTTTTCAGAGAGTTTTCAGGACCCGGCCTGGTGGATATAACTCTATCCTGTTCCTGGCACCCCTTTACTGCAGAACCCCAACTTTCCAAGGTATGCGTTGGGGTTCACTATAGAGTTGGGAGCATTGACGTGTTTTTGTATGTCCACAGGTTTCGGGACACTGCAGGGTCTATCTCGTCTGTAGCAACCTGCGTTATATTCCGCCAAAAGTGCATCCGAAAATGTGTATAGACAGTAGAACTGGAATATCCTTAAGACATCGGCAAGCGAAATTGACAAACGTCCGCTAATGTGCTAAACTATTCTTAAGTTGTTGTTTGATTCTCTGGGAAAGTGGAGGATAACTTGAGTCGAAATCATACCGATGTCATCATTATTGGGGCGGGCATTATCGGATGCAACATCGCTTACGACCTCGCTAAACGAAACGTAACATCGTTAATCATCGACAAAGCATCCGCTGTCGGCACAGAAGCCTCATGGGCAGGTGCGGGAATTTTAACCTCACACGCCTCAACAGATGCCCCGTATCCCACCTTGTGTCGAGCGAGCCTTGCACGCTACCCTGCATTAGCGGAAGAACTTCGAGCAGAGACCCAGATAGATATTGAGTTAATCGAATGTGGGACACTGTCGGTATTCTTCAATCCAGATGAAGCGGCAGGATTAATCGGTCTCGCAGATCGGCGGGTGAAACGCGGTTTTACAGCAGAAGTCTTGACGGCGGAAGAAGCCTGGCAGTTGGAGCCTGCGCTCTCAAAATCTATCGCGGGTGCCGTTTTCTTCCCGGAAGACGCGCACGTCCGTAATCCGAAGATGGTGATTGCACTCGCCAAGGCTGCAGCGAAGTTCGGTGCGCAATTCCAAATGGGGAATCCTGTCACCGATTTTATCCGAGTGAGGGAGGACGGCGCGGAACACGTCGTGGGTGTCGTCGTGAACGGTGAAACCCATTACGCAGACACGTTCGTGATTGCCGCAGGCTGCTGGACAGGCACGCTTACGGCTCAACTTGACGTTCCGATTCATGTTGAACCTGCGAAAGGACAGATCGTCCTCGTTGAAGCGATGCCGCCGCCTTTCGAGCGAACCATCGATGGACTCGGCATCTATATCGTCCCGAGAGCCGACGGCAAGATTCTACTCGGAGCGACGGTGGAATTTGTCGGCTATGACAAAACCGCAACCGTGGACGGTGCGAAGCAGATGATTGACGCAGGAATCGCCATCGCGCCGCAACTCGCGCAGAGCACCTTCGTGCAAACATGGGTGGGTCTACGTCCTTACGCCAAAAAGGGGCCCCTTCTCGGTTACCTACCGGGGTATGACAACGTTGTTTTGGCATCAGGACATTTCAAAAATGGTATTCTGCTCGCGCCGATTACAGGACAACTTATCGCTGAACTGATCACCACAGGACAGCCATCGTTGCCCTTGGAACCCTTTCAGCCAACAGGGATGTAACGGATATTCTCACAGGCTTTAGGGATTAAATTTAAAGGCGTGAATATTTTTTTAATTTTAAATGAATTATTTCAAAACATAAGGGTTAAAGTTTAAATAATCTTTTTAATGGTCGAAAAATGGGTATAAACACTACCCTATCTGACGAATAAACTTAGAAAGGAGTTTTCAAAATGCGTCAGTACGTTTTGTGTTTAACGGAGGCAATGCCTCACGCTGGAGATGAACGTGACAATTCTTTGGGGGATTGGATCTCCCTGAAGACACGGGCATTTAAAATTGCCACTGCATGCCGTTGTTGGACGAAGACCCGATTATGGAGAAGGCATAGACCGAGGAGTGAACAAGCAGGCATCCTCCGTTACGGAACGGAAGGAGGGGTGCGCGCCTTCGCTTGAGAAACTCCTCTTTTGAGGAGACAAGCATGTTACACACTGACGAACAGTTGATGCTCTCTGTGAAGGACGGAAACAGAGATGCATTCCGAATTTTAACCGAGCGTCACTATACAAACACTTTAAATTTTATCTATCGATTTGTCAAAAACCGGACACTTGCGGAAGACCTCTGTCAAGAAACGTTCCTACGGGTGTGGCGCTGTGTGCCAACGTATCGCCCGATCGCGAAATTTAGAACGTTCCTTTATCACATCGCCAAGAACGTATGTTTGAAAGAGTTAGCGAAGGATCAGAGAACACCGCAGATTGAATCTTTAGATGCCCCTTATAGCGATGAAGATGAAAACTCTCACCCCATTGCGGTTGCTATCGCAGACTCCAACTATTCTCCAGAGGCGTTACTTATCGCCAAGGAGACTTACGAGGCAATCCAAGCTGCAATCAACAAACTGTCGCAAGAACATCAATTAGTGTTTCAGCTGACAGAAGTTCAAGGATTGTCTTACCAAGAAGTTGCCGAGATCGTTCAATGTCCGATTGGCACTGTTGCCTCACGCAAAAACGCTGCGATTCGACAACTCCGGAAATTTTTGGCACCTTACAGGACCAGCTTCTAATAGAGGTTCTTAGGCTTCAACATATAAACTCCCTTGGCACTCTGGCGTCCGACTTCATGCCAGAGTGCTTTTTTTTACAGGAAGACTTACGGAAAAGATAGACGCTCCATACCCCCTATACTTATGGGTAACAGTAAGCCCTAAAGGGCGAGGTTTTAGTCTCGAAGGTTTTGATAATTCAATGGACAATTGCAACGGATTGATATATGATGTGACTTTAGACAGCACAGAAATAGCCTCTCCCCTCTTAGCAAGTCTCAGAGAACAGAAAGGAACGTAATACCATGGAAAACGCACGTTCCCACGTGAAGGCACTCACCTTTGATGTCTTCGGCACGGTTGTGGACTGGTACAGTTCAATTGTCGCCGAAGGCAAAGAATTCGGGGACACTCACGGCATTGACCTCGATTGGGCACAATTCGCCTTGAAATGGCGCGCCGGTTACGGGCCCGCGATGAACAGGGTTCGACAAGGCAAATTACCGTGGCAAAACATTGATGCCCTGCATCGACTCATTTTGGATAGCCTCCTTGACGAATTTAAAATCGAGGGCTTGAGCGAAGCCGATAAAGACCACCTGAATCGGATCTGGCATCGACTCAAACCGTGGCCCGATGCAGTCAGTGGCTTGCAACGACTCCGCACGCGGTATATCATCGCTACGCTCTCTAACGGCAACGTTGCCTTGCTCACCAATATGGCAAAATTTGTGGGGCTACCCTGGGATTGTATCCTGTCTGCCGAGTTAACGGGGCATTACAAGCCTGATCCTGAAGTTTACGAAACTGCTGCTGCGCTGCTCGGTTTGTCTCCGCATGAAGTTATGATGGTCGCCGCACACCCTGGCGACCTCCGCGCCTCGCAAACCGTCGGTTTTCAAACAGCGTTGGTGCCGCGCCCGTTGGAATACGGACCCGGCAGAACGCAAGGCGTAAATGCGCATCCATCTGACCTCGTCGCCAATGATTTTAACGAGTTGGCGGATCTATTAGGAATAGCATAGTTTGTACCGCAAGGAAAATTAAAAAA
The DNA here is from genome assembly GCA_009839745.1 of Candidatus Poribacteria bacterium. Classification (NCBI taxonomy): domain Bacteria; phylum Candidatus Poribacteria; species Candidatus Poribacteria bacterium. The sequence continues at coordinate 5,171 of VXPE01000001.1, read as the reverse complement.
TGGATAAAATCCGAATTGCTTTTATTGGCTGTGGTGGCATGTCATCGCAATTGCAACAGTGCATACCGATGGTGCCAGAATTTGAATTTGTCGCTACCTGTGATCTCGTCGAAGAGAAAGCAGCATCGAACGCCCGAAGGTTCGGGGCACTCCGTCATTATACCGATTACAATGAGATGTTCAAAAATGAAGACCTCTACGCAGTGGCTGTCGTCGGTAGACCGGAGGACAAACTGCACCGTGACATCGGTATTGAGTGTCTTCAACGCGGTTATCATATCTACACGGAAAAGCCGCCCGCGACGACGGCTGCAGGCGCGAAGACGCTCGTCGATGCGTCGGTTGAGAGCGGTAAAACTGGGATGGTCGGCACGATGTGGCGACATGCGCCTGCACACCAGATTGCCAAGCAGTTGATGGACGAAGATGCGTTCGGTGAAGCCTGTCAATACCATACCCGATACCTCGCCCCGGGCCCGCGTCTTCAGGAAGCCGGATCCCCGTTTGCCTGGCCCTTTATGCTCGATCAGGTGATTCATCCGACCGACTGCATGCGTTTCTTTATGGGACAGGTTAGCGAAGTCTACGCCACAGGCACAGTTGATGCCGCATCGAGTACGGTTTCAATGTCCGTGAACCTTCGTTACGCGAACGGCGGCATCGGCACAATGACGCTCGGCACTGGTCCGGTTTTAGAAGCCATGGTTTTCGTCAAAGGCTCCGGCAATCAGGCAATCCAAGTGTTGGAGACACGCAGACTGCGCCGTTATCGTATGCCGACATGGCTCAACGCGGGGGGTGGCTATGCCGACACACCGACCGAGGAATGGGACCTCAACACCGCATTCCATAGCATCGGTAGACCGGGTTATCTCGAAGAGATGCAGCATTGGGCAGAATCGCTGCAGGCGGGGACACAACCCCATGCAAGCCTCGAAGATTCCTATCAGAACATGCGTGTTTTGGAGGCAATTAGCGATAGTATTGAAACCGGAGAGGTTGTTCAAATTCCAGTGTAACTTATAGCACAGAGAGATTTAGTTTTTTCGGAACCTTGATTCTTAAGCAAGGTCGTTGTATTGGAGATAAACGATGAGACAAGTAGTTATTTATCCGGGCGAAGATGGTTATTGGATCGCCGAATGTCCCAGTTTACCCGGTTGCATCAGTCAAGCTGAAACCAAACAACAGGTGGTTAGCAGCATTAGAGAGGCAATTGAGGGTTATATTGTTGTACTTAAAGAGGACGGATTACCAGTCCCTGAAGAACATTTTGAGGCATTATTGTTAGCTGTATGAGTGGTTTACCGAGAATTTCAGGACGAGAATGTATGAAGACGCTTGCTAAAGTCGGTTTTTACGTAAGGCGACAGCATGGCAGTCACCTGATTTTGCGTCGTGACAACCCGTTCGCACAAGTTGTTGTGCCTAATCACAAGGAACTGGATAGAGGCACCTTGCGCAGCATTATCAGACAGGCACAACTTGGGGTCAACGAATTTATGGAGTTGCATTCATCTAAATAGCGTTGCATTCATTGCGGAGGAATATCTTAGAAAAGGAACGAAGAAACTACTATGGATTGGGCACCCCGTGTAAAACCCATCAAAATCCGGCGACTCTACCGATATGCTCGGCTCGGTATCTACGATGATACATTGCTACAGGATGTCGGATGGGAACTCTATGCCCGGTGTACGGACATCGCTACAGTTGCCGACGTTTACCGAGGTGGACGTGTGCCGTGTCCGAAGTGTCGCACAAAGGTAACGCGCCGCATTGACCCGCTCTTTAGTAAGGGTGAAGGTGGCACGCACGAACACTGGTTTCGCTGTCCACACTGTGACAAGCGATTGCTCTGGCGCGACTGCCGTCAAGCACTCCGTAATACACCGAGATGCTTTACGTGCCACGCCGCACTCCTGAAAACCGACGTATTGCGGTGTACGTGCGGGAAGACCTGGTCCCAAGAAGCGTATAAGCAATCCGTGAGAACCCGTGTCCTCTTACCGTGTCCGCACTGTTTTGGTCTTGTCCGCAGACCGGATCCACCTCCGATGGATCAAACTACCCAAAAACGGCGATCCGAATCTGAGTTGAAATGCCCGAAGTGTCAAGGCATCGCAGTCCATCAGCATGGGAATATTGAATGTACAGTTTGCAGTTACAAACGTCGATGGCGGGATTACCGGAAGAGTTTAAAAAAGAAGGATGAGAAACTCGAATGTCCGAACTGTCAATATACCTTTAGATGGCAGGCGTGGCGTAAAAGCACCCGTTCACTCCGAACCGGCAATCCGGGACCCGCACGCGAATTCGTTAAAAAGTGGCTCACGTGCCGCACACCGCAACAGCGCATGATACAGATTGATATCCTACTTCAGACGCTGCACGGGAGAGGTCCGTTAGCACCTCTGTTCATTGATAGTGGTGAACATAAGATCCGCCAGATGCTTGACGATCTGGCCTCACAAAGGTAAATGCTATGCAAGGTTCAGCCATCACGCCGCAATGGAAAGCGGGAATGAACGATCTCTAATCAACAATCGAAATTGGTGACTCAGGAGGAAAACCATGAAAGTTTTGTTCTTTATAACCCTTATTATCGGCATGGTGATATCTGGTACACTTTGGGCGAAAAATCTGGCACTGGAGTTAGATGGCGCGACGGCTATCGAAGTCCCAAATAGTGACAGCTTAAATCCCAAAACCGAGATAACGATAGAGGCGTGGATGAACATGAGCAAACCCGTCGGCGAGTGCCTTGCAAAGGACTGGGGCGGCCAACGGGATTACATCTTTCCAGAAATTGTCCAAAATGGAAACGGATTACGGTTTGTCCTTTGGCCCGGCACGAAAATCCTGGATGTCCCTGGACTGGAGCCGAACGAATGGCAACATGTCGCTGGAGTCTGGGACGGTAAAGAGATGCGGACATATATTGATGGGGAGGAGAAGGGTGCCGCACCTTTCGGAGCAAAGGAATTAGCCGCAACCGATGCCTCACTGTATATCGGCGTGGGTGATAGTAAAAGTTGGTTCTGTACAGGGTCTATTGATGAAATCCGTATTTGGGAAGTCGCTCGAACTGAAGAAGAAATCAACGAATTCATGATGAAGGTTCTCAACGGCGATGAAGAGGGCTTAAACGCCCACTACACTTTCGATGAAGGCAACGCCAACGATAATACCCAAAACGGCAACAATGGCGACGGTGGGTTTGGAAAACCGAACTACATTGATGTTACCAACGCCTTGGATCTCGAACCGCTTTCTGTTGACCCGGAAGATAAACTGACGACAACATGGGCATGGGTGAAACAAATCCGATAATACGCTTTCGGATATATATTACAAGTCCCCCTGATAAGGGGGATTTAGGGGGTTTCTTAGTTGTATCAACTTTCAGATGAGATTCTCTCGTTTTATAGACAGACGCAAGAGTCGAAAAGACTCACAAACACTGTCAAAGGACAGATAGAATTTACGCGGACGCAAGAGATCATCACACGCTATCTACCTGAACCCCCAGCAGTCGTTTTGGACATCGGCGGAGGTTCGGGTCCTTATGCCTGTTGGTTAGCAAAGGTAGGCTATGAAGTCCATCTCGTGGATCCTGTGGATTTACATATTGAACAAGCGAAAGAGGCCTCAAATCAACAGATAGAACACGCGATTGCCAGCATATCACTTGGCGACGCGCGGGCACTGCGGTTCCCCTCAATGTCAGTGGATGCCGTTCTGTTATTGGGACCGCTCTATCATCTGATTGATAAAAGTGAACGGCTGCTTGCCCTCGGCGAGGCACATCGTGTCCTGCGAAAGGGAGGCGTTATGCTTGCTGCGGGTATCTCACGCTTCGCGTCTCTGCTCGACAGTTTTTTTGAGGATCGATTCAGGACTCCTGTTCACATGGACATCGTTCAAAACGACCTTGAAACGGGTTACCATCGTAACCCGACCGAGAGCCTTAAGTACTTTACAGACGCGCATCTTCACCGTCCGGAAGCCCTCGGTTCTGAAGTGGTCGAAGCCGGTTTTCAGCATCAGGCAACGCTGGCTGTGGAAGGACCGGCATGGCTTTTCAGGTCTGTTGAAAGCTACTGGACATATCCTGAGCAACGCGCTGCGGTTTTGGATTTAATTCGGAAAGTCGAAGCGGAGCCCTCAATACTCGGTATGAGTGCGCATGTCCTTGCAATAGGAACGAAATAGAGGTGATTGATAATGCCTGAAGGTCAAGTGGTTCACAAGACGAAGACCCCTATCACGATAGAATCGCTGCAAGCGGATTTTAAAGCACTCGGTATCAAAAAGGGGACGGTCTTACTCGTCCATTCGTCCTTGAGCGCGATGGGATGGGTGTGTGGCGGTCCCGTCGCCGTTATTATCGCGCTTCAGGAAATCTTGGGGGAAACTGGCACACTTGTGATGCCAACACACTCGACTGACCTCAGCGACCCAAGTCAATGGGAGAACCCGCCCGTGCCGGAGTCGTGGTGGCAAACAATACGCGAAACGATGCCCGCCTACGATCCCGATTTGACCCCGACCCGTTCGATGGGCAAAATTGTGGAAACATTCCGAAGGCAAAAAGGCGTTCTTCGTAGTGTGCATCCGCAGAGCTCCTTTTGTGCGAGCGGTCCTCAAGCCCTTTATGTCACAGATAATCATTCTTTAAGATTCGGTTTGGGCGAAAATTCACCACTTGCCAGAATTTACGAATTGCAGGGTTCCGTTCTGCTCCTCGGTGTTGGGCATTCAAACAACACGTCTATACATCTCGCAGAATATCGAGCAGACTTTCCGACCAAACGCCTCGTCCGAGAGGGTGCCCCAATCTCAGAGGCAGGTTCGAGGACATGGACAACTTTTGAAAATATCGATATAGATGCTTCGGATTTCGATCGAATCGGTGAGGATTTTTTGCGGTCTGATGCGGGAAAAGTGGTTCAACACGGCAAGGTCGGCAACGCGAACTGCCAACTCATGCCACAACGTGCTGTGGTTGACTTTGCCGTCAAGTGGCTTGAGAAAAATAGAACATAGGGCGATCTGCTGAATCTAAAAAAAATGATTTTTCGTTACGTATATGTTTTGAACCCTCTCCAGACTAATGAAGTTTCATAATTTAATTCGGTAATATTTTTATATGTGTTATGTTACTGCCA